>JABUTA010000007.1:0-29865 GCA_021443845.1 Parasporobacterium sp. | reverse complement strand
GATCTGCGTAAGGGTGAGATTCTGGGAATAGTAGGGGAGTCCGGTTCAGGCAAGAGCACCATGGGCCTGGCTTTGATGATGCAGCTGCCGGGAACTGCCCGGTTCAGCGGAGAAGTGCTCTTCAAGGGAAGGGACCTTATTCCCCTGAGCTTCGATGAACTTCGGAAGATAAAGGGAAAGGAAATATCTACAGTTTTCCAGGAGCCAATGTCCTCCCTGAACCCTCTGGTAAAGGTGGGAAAGCAGGTGGATGAAATACTGAGGATCCATGACCGCAGCCTTTCGAAGGAAGTGCGAAAAGACAAAGTTCTGAGAATGTTCAGAAATGTGGATCTGGAGAATCCTGAAGAACTGTATGATAAATATCCCCACGAACTGTCCGGGGGTATGCAGCAGAGGGTTATGATAGCCATGGCCCTAATGAACCATCCGGATATCCTGATAGCTGATGAACCCACCACCGCACTGGATGCAGATGTCCAGACCCAGATTCTGGAACTGCTGGGCAGCATAAATAAAAGGTACGGCACAGGCATTATCCTCATTTCCCATGACCTTAGAGTTGTAAGACAGCTCTGCCGTAAGGCTCTGGTAATGTATCAGGGAAGGATAGTCGAACAGGGAGATATTGAACAGATCTTTGAAAACCCTCAGCACGATTATACAAAGCAGCTTATTGCAGCCATAACCGATGAAGTCAAGGAGCCGGCACCTGTGGAAGGTGAGGCAGTGCTTCAGGTCAGGGACGTGTCCCTCTTTTATAAAGTCCGTGGGGATAAGGTCTCCGGTTCCGGAAGACATCCCGTATCAGAAGTCATAGAGAACGGAAAAAAATACAGGCGTAAATATATCTGTGAGCACATGGATTTCACTATACATAGGGGTGAGATCCTGGGTCTGGTGGGCGCCAGCGGTTCGGGAAAAAGCACCCTGTCCAGGGCTGTATTGGGTCTTCATAAGGATTATACCGGAGAGATCATTCTGAAGGAGAACAGTCCTCAGATGGTATTTCAGGACAGTGCCTCATCTCTGAACCCCGGAAGAAAGATCGGATGGATACTGGAGGAACCTCTGAAGAATCTTAAAGATCCCCAGAAAATCAGAAAACTCAGAGGATTTCTGAAGAAAGCGGAAGAGGACAAAGCTGCTGCTGAAACTGCCGGCACACAGACGGCAACGGTGAACGTGGCAGTTGAGGAAGTGTCGGCTGCAGCTGCAGGACTGCCGGAATGCAGGCTGACAAAGGCCGAAAGAAAGGCCCTTGTAAAGGATATGCTCTTCAGGGTTGAGCTTCCGGAGGATTTTATCGGAAGATATCCGGGAGAACTCTCCGGGGGACAGAAGCAGAGAGTAAATATTGCCCTTGCACTTATAGCAGGTCCTGATTTCATCATTGCAGACGAACCCGTATCCGCACTGGATGTAACCATACAGGATCAGATCCTTACACTGCTCCTTAACCTTCAGAAGGAGCTTGAGCTTTCAATGCTCTTCATTTCCCATGACAAGGCTGTGGTAGACAGGGTATGCGACAATGTGGTACATATAAATCAGTGGAAAAATGACTCCCGAAAATAATACGGACCCTGCAGACAATGCAGAGTCCGATAATAATTCTGATGAGGCAGGAAATATGAAAAATAAAATCAAGATAAATCTCAAAGATGAACTCATAAGACTGGCTATCCTGCTGGTAGGTCTCCTTATAGCCCATCTCGGGGTGTCCATGTTCCTGCTGACAGAACTGGGTGCAGATCCCTTCAATGTAATGATTGCGGGAATCAGCAGCAAACTGCCCATTTCCCACGGTATCACACATATGATAATCAGCATCCTGATCATCATCGTCCTGCTGTTTGTTGACAGAAGCTATATCAGGATAGGAACCATAGCCTGCATGTTTCTGGGAGGTCCCATAATCGACATGTACAACCTGGTTCTTGCAAAACTGATCAACGGTTCCCTGGCTCTGTGGATCAGACTGGTAATAGTGGTGATCGCCTGCGCCATCCTGGCCTTCGGCATGACTCTGGTCATTACCTCCAAAGCCGGTACGGGCCCTAATGACCTGGTGGCCGTAGTTCTCAGTGACAAGATCCATAAAAAATTCAGTATCGTAAGAATAATAGTTGACCTGATATTTTTCGGCATCGGAGCCCTTCTGGGCGGTACCTTCGGCATCGGTACACTGGTCTGTGCCTTTGTTGTTGGACTTGCCGCAGGATTATTTATGCCCTTCAGCCGGAGGATCGTGTCTCATTTTGTAAAGGAACCGGAAGCAGCCTAGATATCAGATTCTTGCCACTCCTGTATCTCTTGCGGCCTGGGCAACAGCCTTTGCAACAGCTTCCCCTACTCTCGGATCAAAGGCTGCGGGGATGATATAATCTTCATTCAGTTCTTCATCTGAAATGAGCCCCGCAAGGGCATTTGCAGCTGCAATCTTCATTTCTTCATTTATTTCCTTTGCTCTTACATCAAAGGCTCCACGGAATATTCCCGGGAAGGCCAGAACATTGTTGATCTGGTTAGGATAATCGGAACGGCCTGTGCTGACTACCTTTGCTCCTCCTGCTTTCGCATCATCAGGGAATATTTCAGGGGTGGGATTTGCACATGCAAATACTATGGCGTCCTTTGCCATGGTGGAAACCATCTCTTTGGTCAGCTTGCCCGGTGCAGAAACTCCGATAAATACGTCCGCTCCCTTAACCACATCCGCAAGACTGCCTTTGAGCTTATTGGGGTTGGTAATCTTAGCCATGGCTTCCTTAGCCGGATTCAGTCCTTCTCTTCCCTCGTATATAGCTCCTGATCTGTCACACATGGTGATGTCCTTTATACCGTAATTTACCAGAAGCTTTGTGATGGCTGTAGCTGCTGCACCGGCACCGGAAACAGCTATACGGATATCCTCTTTATTCTTACCTACCACCTTCAGAGCATTCATAATGCCTGCAAGGGTGATGACTGCGGTGCCATGCTGATCATCATGAAAGATCGGAATATCACACTTGGCCTTCAGTTTCTCTTCAATTTCAAAACATCTCGGTGCTGAAATATCCTCCAGGTTTACACCTCCGAAGCTTCCGGAGATAAGGTATACAGTATTTACGAATTCGTCCACATCCTTAGTCTTAATGCAGAGAGGGAAAGCATCAACTCCTCCGAATTCCTTGAATAGAACGCATTTTCCTTCCATAACAGGCATACCTGCCTCAGGTCCTATATCTCCCAGGCCCAGAACGGCTGTACCGTCTGTAATAACTGCACACAGATTCCATCTTCTGGTAAGTTCATAGGATTTGTCTATATCCTTCTGGATTTCAAGGCACGGCTGTGCAACACCGGGTGTGTATGCCAGGGACAGGTCTTCCTTTCCGTTTACCGGTACTCTGGAGATAACCTCTATCTTGCCTCTCTTTTCTTCATGAAGCTTCAAGCTCTGTTCTGCTATTGTCATTTTTATTCTCCTCTTTTACAGTTATAACTGATTTCGTTTATTGCTTATAGATACTGCTGCCGGGCTGTTTTATCAGCCGGCGGCATCTGCGTTCTACATTTTACATCATGTTCCGGCTTCTGTCTTTTTATTTTTCTGATTTGTCCTGAGATTTACAAAGAATTCTTTAAGAAGCTCCGAACATCTCTCCTCCATAAGCCCGGTTTCCACGATGCACTGGTGATTGAACCGCTCTTCCCTCAGAAGATCCAGTATGCTTCCTGCACAGCCCGCCTTGGGATTCATGGCTCCTATATATACATTCCGTATCCTGGACTGCACTATGGCCCCTGCACACATCTGGCAGGGTTCAAGGGTGACATACATTTCGCAGTCGTCCAGCCTCCAGTCCCCAATGACCTTATTGGCTTTTCTGATGGCGGTTATCTCTGCATGAGCCAGGGCTGTCCTGTCAGTCATCCGGCGGTTATAACCCCTGCCTATTATCCTGCCGTCATATACAATGACACAGCCTATGGGTACCTCCCCGATGGCGGATGCCTTCACTGCCTGGCGGATGGCCTCTTTCATGAATTTTTCTCTGTCTGTCAGTTTCTTCATCTTATAATGTGGCTGCATATCATATTTCAAGATCAGATACGCTGCAGGCTGGCTGCACACTGATACAGCCGCAGAACACATCTGCGGCTGTGAATCATTTCGTTATCCTTATCAATAGTAGTTGGAAATCTTCTCCCATACATCGGAGGTTTCCTGTCCCAGTCTCCAGGTGGCTACTCCGGCTACCCCGAATGGTTTGATGAGCTTCAGCTTAGCCTCGATGGACTTGGCATCCTCATACCACAGCATACCTGTTGAATTATCATAGGTCTCGAATGCAGCATACCTGTAACCTACATCCTCCTGCCACTTGAGATCCAGGTTGTACTGCCAGTTAAGGTCCTCTATATCACCCATCTCTATGGTATCTGCACTTACGGAATTGTCTTCTTTATTGACATACCAGATTCTTGAGTAAAGCGGAATGCCTACTATAAGTCTGTTCATATCAACAACTGTATCCTGGCAGAGAGTCAGAACTTCCTCAACAAACGGAAGACCTGCATTAGGTCCCGGGGTATTGGTACCCACATAATCATCATATGCCATTACGCATACATAATCTGCTATCCTGCTCTGCTCGTCCATACGGCGGAATGAATTATAGCTGTATGGTGCATAGTCACATACTGACAGTATGAGTCCGTTATTTCTGCAGGCTGCAGAAAGCTCTCTGATGAACTGGATGAAATCGTCCCCGATATCCTGGGTAACCTTTTCAAGGTCTACGTTGATACCGTCAATTCCGTAGGTGGTACACTGTTCTATCATCTGACTTATGGCATTAGCTCTGCTGGATGAGTACGGTATAACATCTGCACTTGACAGTCCGTCCAGATCCTCAAGTACTGCCCATACCTGCCATCCATGCTCGTGAGCATAATTGATATAATCAGAGCTTACATATGATATAAGATTGCCTGCCATGTCTCCGAAAAGGAACCAGGTAGGTGCCAGAACATTTACACCCTTCATGTCAGCTGTATATTCATCAATATACATATTGCTTTCGAAGTAGTAGATGCCGTGCCATGTCATGTTGACACTGCCGTCCAGTGTAATGTGAGTATATTCAGGCTCTGTAAAATCAGAATTCCTTACAACTTCGGCAGGCGCGGTAATGAACTTATCCTCCACATAGCCTATGTTGCCGTTCTCATCGGCTGCCTTGTACCAGCCTTCCTCATTCTCATTGATGATCTGCAGCTCTGTTCCTGAAGGGATCACCGCAACAATGTCAGACTTCTTATTGGCGGACTTGCGCATCCTTACTTCACCGGTGGTACTGCTGCACTTTACGGTGCCCCACTCGTTGCGGACATAAAGCCTGTCCGGATTCGTCTGTACCTTGAACTGTGCTGATGAGAATTTCTGAACAAAGTCAGTGTTCAGATATATAAGGCCATCAATGGATGTGGCAATGATATATCCCGCATCCTCCTGCACACCGCCCTTTGTATAAACCGTACTGTCCACATCTGCGATCACGGATTCTACGGCATTTGTGACGATAACCTTACGCTCCAGTTCATCGAAATAGAACCGGTTGTCAACATATGTCTGCACGAGAGTCATCGCAATATATACTCCGCCTTCAGAACGCACTGCACGGAATGCAGGAGTGTCGTCAATGTCAAGAATCTTATTGTCAATGATGATCGCCAGCTCGTTCGCATCAGCTGCCTCTCTGTCACTGCCGTATGCTGTCATGTTATAATACGCATTCAGATCGGCATATACCTTCGACGGAGCAAATCTTCTGGAAATGAATACTCCGATAGCCGCAAAAACTATAAGTATGATAAGAAGAATGATCAGGTACCCCAGACCTGCCTTTCTCTTCGGTTTTCTGTATCCGCCTGCCATAATAAAATATTTCCTCTTTTATCTGTTGATACTGTATAACCTATGTTCTGTCTGAACATAGTTATGGAAAATTATAGCATTGAAAATCCGTAAATACAACCTTATTCGCATCTTCTCTGCCACAATATGCTCTGTTCAAGCTGTATTTTCACCGGTTAACCCCCACCGGAGCCTGTTTTATCTGTCAGAAATCCTTTTCCCGTTTATAAAATATACGGATGAGGCAAATGCAGGCTCCGGCTGAAAGTATCCCCCTTTATCTGCCGGGGGCTCTGTCAAAGTTCAGTTCGGAAATACAGCCCGAATCATCCCTTATGTAATCACGCATATACTCTCCCTCTTCCCTGAACACACATACAGACGCAATGGAATGGGCACTGGTGTGATTGCCGTCCAGCTTCAGGACTATTCCGCCGCAGGCGGCATTATCCAGTTCATCCTTCAGCTGCATATAATGTATGTATTGCATCTTATCCCTGTCTGTCATATATTTCTCCTTTCATATCTTTTTCTTTCCGAAAGCCTTATGCCTGTGCTGAGGTCATCTGCCCTGCGGGTACAGAGGTGCGTCCGTGATAATGCTCCCCCGTTACGGACAGCATATGAGAAATACGCAGTAAAAAACTCCGGATATCAATCATCCGGAATATGATCCTGTAATATAAACTGCTGAAATATTTTCTGAAAATAAAGACGTGAAATAATGTGAAAACGGGCGAACTCATAAGTCAGCCCTTACGGTGAAATATACACTTATAATGTTGACTTTTCAATCGTTTTTTCGTATATTTTATTTCTACCATCAGAACTTTCAGCTGTTATATGATTGCTGATATGTGCCGGTTATAGTAAAATACCGGTGGTACGTACATCACACATATGCCTGAACAGGTATTTATATAATAGATATATGAAGATTGAGAAAATAAACGACAATCAGATAAAGTGCACACTTACCCGCTCGGATCTTGCTTCCAGACAGCTTAAGCTCAGTGAGCTTGCTTACGGTACGGAAAAGGCAAAGGGGCTGTTCCAGGATATGATGGATCAGGCCAATCTTGAGTTTGGTTTTGATGCTGCAGACCTGCCTCTGATGATCGAGGCCATCCCGGTTTCAATGGACTGCATTATCCTGATGATCACCAAGGTAGAGAATCCTGATGAAGTCGATACCAGATTCTCCACTCTGTCCAGCCTTAAAGAACTGTTCTCAGGAGAAGACTCTTCCTCCTGCTGCTCTGATTCCTGCGGTACAGACCACAGGAGTGAGGATCTCAGCAGGTTTGCCGAACAGATAAGGAAGCACGCCCGTATCAGCCAGCCTGCATCAGAGCGCATATATTCCTTTGATAATGTGGAAACCGTGATCGACTTTGCACATCGTGTCAGGGATTTCTGTCTGGACAGCAGCACATTGTTCCGTGTTCCGGAAGACGGCAGGTATTATCTTCATATCAGACGCAGCAGCGAAGCTCCGGAAGGCTTTTCGGCTGTATGCTGTACAGCAGTAGAATTCGGCAGTTCTGTTCCCATGGTACAGGCTACCTATGCATATATGAATGAACATTTTACAAAGGTTCTGGAGAAAAATGCCATTCCGGACCTTGCATACGTATAACTGTTCCGGGTGTAACCATTTCATACGAAAAGGTCTTTTTGAGGCGGGCAGTTTCATACTGCCCGCGTTTTTTATGTTATATAAGTCCGGTTCTGCCGGTCTTCAGGATATAAATTTTACAGGAAGTAATATAATGAAAAAAGAATTGATCAAACTGGAAAACCTTGTTATGGAATTTGACGGCCAACGGGTTCTGGACAATGTAAGTCTCTCAATAGAAAACGGCAGGTTCCTGACTCTGCTGGGTCCTTCAGGCTGCGGAAAGACCACAACGCTCCGCATCATCGGCGGATTCCTTACCCCTACCTCAGGTACTGTTCTTTTTGACGGACAGCCCATCAATAATGTCCCTGCCTATAAGAGGCAGATCAACACGGTATTTCAGAACTATGCCCTGTTCCCTCACCTGGATGTTTACGACAATATTGCTTTCGGCCTTCGTATTGCCGGAGTCAAAGAACCGGAAATCGACAGACGGGTATCTGAAATGCTTTCGGTAGTGTCTCTGAACGGCTTCGAAAACCGTTCTGTAACAGCTCTTTCCGGCGGACAGCAGCAGCGTGTTGCCATTGCCCGTGCCCTTATCAACAGACCCAAGGTATTGCTTCTGGATGAACCTTTAGGAGCCCTTGACCTGCGGCTCCGCAAGGACATGCAGAACGAGCTGAAGCGTATCCAGCAGGAAGTAGGCATTACTTTCATATATGTAACCCATGATCAGGAAGAAGCTCTGTCCATGTCTGACACAGTTGTTGTCATGGATTCAGGCCGTATCCAGCAGGTAGGTACTCCTGAGGATATATACAATGAACCTGCCAATGCCTACGTTGCTGACTTTATCGGCGAATCCAACATACTCGACGGTATCATGAAATCTGATTTTAAGGTGAATTTCTTCGGCCGGGATTTTGACTGCCTTGATAAAGGCTTCGCACCGGATGAACCCGTTGATGTTGTTATCCGCCCGGAAGACGTGGATATAGTAGCACCCGGTGCAGGCCAGCTGACAGGCACAGTTACAAATGTAACCTTCAAGGGCGTTCATTACGATACCATCGTAAACTTCAGCGGATTCAAATGGCTTATTCAGACCACTGACTTCAATGCTGAGGGTTCACGCATCGGTATCCGTCTTAATCCTGATGACATTCATGTTATGCATAAGAGTGAATATTCGGGAATGTTTGGTGATTACAGTTCATATTCTGCAGAATACGATGAGATCGCAGTTGCAGAAGAATCAGAAGAAGAATAACAGGAGATCGGTTAATTGAAAAGAAATTCAGGAAAGAGCTGGCTTTCAGTTCCTTATATTGTATGGATGCTTCTGTTCTCCATAATACCTCTGTGTATAGTCATATACTATGCCTTCACAGATTCCCTGACAGGTGAATTCACATTTTCCAATATTACGGGAATCCTTGATTATGCAACCATTTTCCTGCGTTCCATATGGCTCAGCGTGGCAGCTACTATCATCTGCCTCATTATCGGATATCCTGTGGCCTACACTATCGCCCGGTGCAAACCCCGTACCCAGAGGATGCTGCAGATGCTCGTCATGCTTCCCATGTGTATGAGTTTCCTTCTGCGTACTCTTGCATGGGTAGCACTTTTAGAGGACACAGGTATCATCAACAATATCATTACATCTTTAGGTCTTCAGCCCCTGCCTCTCATAAGGAATTCGGGAGCTGTCATTCTGGGTATGGTATATAACTACCTTCCTTATATGATACTGCCTCTGTACACTGTAATATCCAAGATAAATCCCCGGCTTATTGAAGCAGCTGAGGATCTGGGCTGCAGTAAAGCAAAGACATTTACAAAGGTCATACTGCCTCTTTCGGTTCCGGGTATCATCTCAGGTATAACCATGGTATTCGTTCCTGCCGTATCCACCTTCTATATTTCCCAGAAGCTGGGTTCAACAGGTACCGTTATGGTGGGCGATATTATCGAGAGCCAGTTCAAGGGTGCATATAACCCCAACCTGGGTGCTGCCATGTCCCTCATACTTATGATCCTTATCTTTATATGCATCGGCATCACCAACAGGGTTGCCGGAGATGAAGAGGAGGTGATGATGCCATGAGAAATCTGTCAAAAATTATCACTGTCATCGTTTTCATTTTCCTTTATATACCTATCATCGTCCTGGCTGTTGCCTCATTCAGCAGCGGTACTGACCTGGCAGTATTCAAGGAATTCACCCTCAGCAGATATTCCGAGCTTTTCAGAGACACCACACTGCTTACACTCCTCAGGAACTCTGTTATCATAGCCGTATTGTCCACTGCCATTGCAACCATCCTGGGAACCGCGGCCGCAGTCGGCATCAGCAGGATGAAGGGCCGTCTCAGAAAGCTTGTTATGGGTATGACCAATATCCCCATGACCAATCCTGATATCGTAACCGGTGTTTCCCTTGCCCTTATGTTCGCCTTTACCGGAACTGTGCTGAAGCTTAATTCAGTCCTGGGCTTCTGGACTCTTCTCATCGCACATATTACATTCAATCTTCCTTATGTTATCCTGAATGTAATGCCCCGGCTTACGAATATGAATCCTTTCCTTACAGATGCAGCCCTCGACCTGGGATGCACTCCGGTTCAGGCCTTCTTCAAGGTAACCATCCATGAGATCATGCCCGGCATCATAGCCGGCGCACTTATGAGCTTTACAATGTCCCTGGATGACTTTGTAATCTCCTACTTCGTAACAGGTTCAGGCTTCGTTACTCTCCCGGTTGAAATATACAACTATACAAAGAAGCCTATCCATCCGAAGCTGTATGCCCTGTTCACGCTTATGTTCATCGTAATTCTTGCACTTATGGTAACCATGAACCTGCTTCAGGGAAGGAACAAAAAAGCCAGGATCCACGGCATTGCAGCCAGGACCGGAAAGGAGGCATGATAAAAATGATCAGATCAAAACTCTTTTGTATCCCGGCAGCAACCCTGCTGGCGGCTGCCGAAGTGTCTGCATCAGCAGCTTTTTCTTACATGCCTGTACAGGCTGCCCAGACTTCTCTCAATGTGTATAACTGGGGCCAGTATATTTCCGACGGCACTGACGGCTATATCGATGTTATTGCAGAATTCGAAGCCGCTTATCCGGATATCAAAGTTAACTACATGACCTTTGACTCAAATGAAACCATGTACACGAAACTGAAGACGGATCCCGCTGCCTTTGACCTTATAATCCCGTCCGATTATATGATTGAAAAGCTTGCCAGGGAAAATATGCTGGCAGAACTGGATTTTGACAACATCCCCAACTTTGAGTATGTTGACGAAGCCTTCAGGCATCCTGCATTCGATCCTGAGAATAAGTATTCCGTTCCCTACACCTGGGGCTGTGTGGGTATTATATACAACTCCCGGTATGTTAATGAAGACGATGTCACCGGATGGGAGCTGTTATGGAATCCCACCTATGCCGGCAAGATCCTGATGTTTGACAATCCCCGGGATGCCTTTGCAGTTGCAGAGCTGGAGCTGGGATACAGCCTGAATACTGAAGATCCTGAGATCCTTCAGGCTGCCACCCAGAAGCTTATAGAACAGAAAAATCTGGTACAGAGCTATGTAATGGACCAGATTTTCGATAAATTAGAGCGTGGCGAGGCATGGATCGGACCATACTATGCCGGAGATTATCTTACCATGGTTGAGGAAAATGAGGATCTGGAATTTCTTTTCCCTGAAGAGGGCTTCAATCTCTTTATCGACTCATGCTGTATTCCGAAGCAGGCACAGCATAAGAAAGAGGCCGAGCTTTTCATAAATTTCCTCCTGGATCCTGCCGTATGCGGACAGAATCTGGAATACCTGGGCTATTCCGTTCCCGAAACTGCCGCCAAGGAATTCATGGACCCTGAAGTAACCGAAAGTGAAATAGCCTATCCGGACGATGAGACCCTGTCCCACGGCGAAGCCTTCAAGGCCCTCACTGATCAGGGTAACCAGCTTATGAACGAGCTGTGGCTTACAGTCAAGACCTCTGATGATGTTCTGGGACGATATATCATCATTACCGTTGCAGCCATTATTCTCTGTATCGGTCTGTGGCTGTTCTTCAAGGTGAGGAAAAGGATTATAAAAGCCAGAAGAGGAACTTACAAATAAAATGCTTCATTACAGCATATACTGAAAAAACAGCCGGGCATCAAGCCCGGCTGCCGTTTTATTTACCGTTTTCAGCGGAAATATAATCCACAAACTGTCTTGCGCTTCGTCCTGACAGCTCTCCGTGACGGATGGACCAGCGGTCTGCCGCCCGGAGAAGTTCCTCCTGACTCATGGTTATGCGGGAATCCTTCTTTGCCAGTTCTGTGACAATATTGAAAAATTCCTGTCTCTGAGGCTTGAAGTAGCCGATGTTAATGCCGAATCTTGCAGCCAGGGAAAGCCTTTCCGCCATGGTGTCATTGCGATGCACATCATCCTCGTTGATCTCATTACGGTCTGAGAATGTCTCCCGGATAAGATGTCTTCTGTTGGAGGTGGCATATATCAGCACGTTTTCCGGCTTGACCTCCAGGTCTCCTTCGATAACAGCCTTCAGGTATTTATATTCGGTTTCCGCACTTTCAAAGGAAAGATCGTCCATATAAATGATATATCTGTAGTTCCTGCTCTTGATTATACTGATGATCTCAGGAAGGTATCTGAAATCATGCTTGTACACTTCAATGATCCTGAGCCCCTGCTCATAATACAGATTCAGCAGTGCCTTGATGCTGGTGGATTTACCCGTTCCCGCATCGCCGTAGAGAAGCACATTATTGGCAGGCCTTCCGGCAAGGAACGCCTCCGTATTGCGTACCAGTTCCTGCTTCTGAAGCTCATATCCTATCAGGTCATCCAGCACCACATTGCTGGTGGCAATAATAGGAACTATGCTGCAGCATTCATCCTTAACCGAAAGACGGAATGCCCTGTTCATACCGAACTGCCCTACACCGTATCTTTTGTAAAAATCCATAACCGTGATAAAGACATCCTCCGGAGAAGCTGCCTGTTCAAGGGCTCTGCTCAGTTCCTTCACCCTGATGCTTACGTTTTTATTATAGAACTGTTCCTTCTTTTCAACGGACCTGTAATTCTGTATCAGCGAAAAGCAGTTAAGGTCAAGTGCCTTCTCGATGGGGGAAAAATCGTACCGGAACAGCTGATGGAATATTTCAAAATCGTTCATGGCAAAGTCATTGACAGTACCTTCAACTCTGCCGGTCTTCTCTGATACCAGGGTGAAGGGATTCTCCGTCATGGCCAGCAGATATGCCAGATAATTATGCCACAGATTATCATCAAAACCGTAAAGTGTTGCCAGATCCATAAGGCGGTGGATCTGGTCAAGGATCCTGTCTGTAAGTATATCCGGAACATAATCTTCCTTTTCAAACTGCCGGCAGATGTCTGCCAGACCGAAAAGTATGCTGTCTTTTTCAATATTTCTGTAGATTACCAGCTTGGAAACCAATTTATACATATCTTTACTCTTTACTTTCTTATTGTTAACCATGCAAAAGCATCTCTGTTCGCAGCTTCATTAAGTACTGTATATTTTTACCACACGACCATTATAAAATCGATAGCCCCGGGGAAAATACTCTTGTTAATGCATCGTAAATGTTATAAAATCTTTTTTACAATAAATATACCGATGTATATATTAAATTTATAAGGAGGCTGTTAACTATGGCATACAAAATTTCTGACGCTTGTCTTTCATGCGGTTCATGCGCAGACGGATGTCCTGTAAGCGCTATCTCTGAAGGCGACGGACAGTACGTTATCGATGCAGATGCTTGCTTAGACTGTGGTTCATGTGCAGACACATGCCCTGTAGGAGCTATCTCTCAGGAATAATTCAATTATTGAATAATAATGAAGCAAATCAGAGCCGGGTCGTAAGACCCGGCTCTTTCCTGTTATAATTTACAGCAGGTCAATTCCTGCTTCTTCACATGCCTTCACTGTTTCCGCATCCCATACACTGGACTGTACTTCACCTATGTGTGCACATCCCATAAGGAGCATGCACAGTCTTGACTGACCGATGCCTCCGCCGATGGTCAGCGGCAGCTCGTCATTCAGGAGTGCCTTATGGAAAGGAAGCTTTCTTCTGTCATCACAGCCTGAAACGGTAAGCTGACGGTCCAGGGATTCCTTATCTACACGGATACCCATTGATGACACTTCAAATGCACGTCCGAGAGTATTGTTCCAGAACATGATATCGCAGTTCAGGTCCCAGTCATCATAGTCCGGTGCACGTCCGTCATGAGGCTTTCCTGATTTTAATGCTCCGCCGATCTGCATGAGACATACCGTAGGATGCTCCTTCATGAATGCATCTTCTCTGCCGTGGCTGTCCAGGTCAGGATACATATCCTCCAGTTCCTGGGTGGTAATGAATGTCACCTCTCTTGAAAAATCCACAGGAAGCTGTGGGAAGTTGACCTTTACCCTGTCGGCTGTATTGCAGATGGCATTAACTATGGACTTTACCACCAGCTTAAGGAAGTCGAGATTTCTGTTTTCCCTGGTAATTATCTTTTCCCAGTCCCACTGGTCCACGTAGATGGAATGGATATTGTCCAGCTCCTCATCTCGTCTGATGGCGTTCATATCAGTGTAAAGACCTTTGCCCACCTTGAAATTATAACGTTTGAGGGCATATCTTTTCCACTTTGCAAGAGAGTGTACCACCTGTGCTTCATCTCCCCCTAACGCAGGGATATCAAAGGAAACAGGTCTTTCAACTCCGTTCAGGTTATCATTGAGGCCTGATGCCTCCATTACAAATAAAGGTGCAGAAACACGTTTCAGATTGAGGGCTTTTGAAAGTTCCTGCTGGAAGGTATCCTTGATATACGCTATGGCTCTCTGGGTATCATATTCATCCAGATGAGCCTTGTATCCTTCCGGTATAAATACCTTGCTCATAAAATACTCCGTTCTGCCGTCATCCGTGACGACATTTACAATAAATTTTCCCGTTTTTCCTGTTATGAACCGGAAGCATAGTGCTTACTGCTTATACTTTCCGGAACATAACGGCACTATTATACTCTCATATTTTGCAATTCGTCAATTAAACATTAAGCAGTCTGTCCGATTACCAGCCACATTATAAGAAGTCCTGCCAGGAAAACAACATTTGCTATGGTAAAATGCAGCAGGTATTTTCCCTTGGATACGCCCGGTTCTGCAGCCGCATATTTAAATGATATAAGGCTGGCCATGGATGCGATAATGGTTCCCAGTCCCCCCAGATTTGTTCCTGTTATCAGTCCGGTATAATTGTCAGTAAAACCTGACAGCAGCAGGGCGGCAGGAACGTTGCTTATTACCTGGCTGGATACTACGGAAGTGATAACTTCCCTTCCTGCTACTATGCCTGCAATAAAATCATGGACTGCAGGTATTCTTCCCATGTTGCCGATAAATATAAAAAATCCGGCAAAAGTCAGCAGCAGGCAGTAGTCCACCTTTCCCAGAATTCTGAAATCAGTTGCAATAACAGCCAGGACGATAATGATAAGCACTATCCACCAGGGCACCACCCTTACAACTGTCAGAAGGCACAGCACAAACATAAGGAGATACGCTGCAAGCCTGATGGTATTTTTGCCTCCCGGAGTAAATCCTTCACTGCTCTTTATTACGCATCCGGATGGATCCTTCCGGGTACACCTGCGGCCTTTTATCAGGATCCAGACAATCAGACCTGCCAGAGACAGCAGGCAATAGGGCAGCATCAGCAGTATAAATGAACCGAATCCCATGCCGGACTGTCCGTACAGATACAGATTCTGGGGATTCCCGATGGGAGTCAGCATGCTCCCCAGATTGGCAGCTATGGTCTGCATGACAATAACCGGTATGAGAAGTCCTGTGTAATGCTCATTTCCCATCATTTTCAGTACGGTTATCGTAAGGGGCACAAATGTAATGAGCGCCACATCATTGGTTATGATCATACTGCTGAAAAAGCACAGCATTACCAGAACCATCATCACGGACCTTACTGAACCGGCTTTTGCCAGGAGCCCTTCGGCTATGGAATGAAACACTCCTATTTTTCTGAGTCCTGCCATTACTGCCATAAGGCAGAACAGAATGGCAAGAGTCCGCCAGTCTATATAATCTGTATAAGCTGCATCCGGCGGCACCAGAAATGCCGATATTATGGCCAGCACCGCTGCAGCACACAGAACCACCTCTTTTTTAACAAATGCAATTACCTTTTTCATGACTTCTCCTGCTGTTTACATATATGATCAGTCCTTATGATCTTCATTCAGACTGACCCGTATCAGTATATTCAATTGGTCCTGAATTGCAACTGTTAATTGCAGGTAAAATTTCAGCAGATCTTATTTGGCGGTCTGAGTATATGAGCAGCTTCTGGATTAACGCAATGTTTTCAGGGTTTAAATATGAACAGCAGCGCCGGTTTTTATGCACAATGACGATAATTGTACGAACAAAATACAATTTTTCTACAAATGTATACTTGCATTTATGTATGGCGTCCTTTAGTATATCACCATACTAAAATTTGCCAGTTGAAAACTGCAGGAAAGTGGGTTCGTCCCTGCCGAAGGAGCAACACTCTCAGGAGGCTTTTATGTCAGGACTGCAGCAGGATGGCAATCTGGAGACATCCGACGATGGGGTCGGGGGCCGAAGGGGCAACAGCATCTGCTGAATCTCTCAGGCAAAAGGACAGATTTTATATTTACCGTTCCCGGTAATTGTTCTGTTTTTTTGCATGGTGCCCTTTTCGGAAGGACACCATTTTTATTTATAGTAAATTGTCTCCGCATACACGTTATAACTTTGAAAGGAAATCATATTAACATGGGCATTTTAGATTGGATTACAAATGTCAACGGCAGTATCAACGGATTCGTATGGGGCATCCCCATGCTGGTACTTCTTATCGGTACCGGTATTTTCATGACCATTCTCACCAAGGTATTTCAGGTAAGCCATATCGGCCACTGGTTCAAGAATACCATCGGTGATATTTTCACAAACAAGCACGTTACAAAACATACAGACAAGAACGACAAGTCCATTTCCCAGTTCCAGTCCCTGTGTACGGCTCTTGCTGCTACCATCGGTACAGGAAATATCGTAGGTGTGGCTGCAGCCATCGCCATCGGCGGTCCCGGCGCCATATTCTGGATGTGGATCGTTGCTTTCTTCGGAATGATGACCAACTATTCGGAAAATATCCTCGGTATCTACTTCAGAAGAAAAAACAAGAACAATGAATGGTCCGGCGGTGCCATGTACTACCTTCAGGACGGTCTCGGCGGTTATAAGGGAATGAAATGGGTCGGAAAGATTCTTGCCATCCTTTTTGCCTGCTTCGCAGTTCTTGCTTCCTTCGGTATCGGTAATGCCAGCCAGATCAATTCCATAGCTGCAAACATGGATGCTGCCTTCGGCATCCCTGCATGGGTAGTAGGTCTTGCACTTCTTGTAATAGGCGGAGTCATAATAGTCGGCGGTCTTAAGAGAGTTGCATCCGTTACGGAAAAGATCGTGCCGTTCATGGCTATCGTGTACATTATTGCTGCAATAGTTGTTATCTGTTTTAACGGAGCAAATGTAGGTCCTGCTTTCGTATCAATATTCAAGGGCGCTTTCGGACTTAAGTCAGCTGCCGGCGGTATGGTAGGCGGCGGTATCGTTCTCGCACTTACCTACGGAATGAAGCGAGGTGTATTCTCAAATGAAGCGGGTCTCGGTTCTTCTGTTATGGTTCATTCCAATTCCAATGTTATCGAACCTGTTCGTCAGGGTATGTGGGGCATCTTCGAAGTATTTGCTGATACCATCATCGTATGTACACTTACAGCTCTCGTAGTTCTCACATCTGGTGTTATTGACCTTCAGACAGGTCAGGTAGCTGCGGCTTATGCAGAGGCTTCCACATCTACACTGGTTGGTCAGGCCTTCGGAACTCTCTTCGGAAATGCAGGTCCCGGCTTCGTAGCCATTGCTCTTCTGTTCTTCGCATTCTCAACAGTTCTCGGCTGGAGCCACTACGGAACAAAATCCTTCGAGTATCTTTTCGGTGAGAAAGCAGCCATCGGCTATAAGATAGTATTCGTATTATTCATCTTTGTTGGTGCTACAATGGATCTTACCCTTGCATGGGATATTTCAGATACATTCAACGGACTTATGGCAATACCTAACCTTATCGGTGTACTGTCCCTGTTCCCGATTGTTTATAAGATCACCAAGAATTATGTTGACAGAAAAATCCGTCATAAGAACGTTGTTCCGATGATCTCTCACTTCCCTGACATTCAGAAGATGCAGGAAGAAGCCCTCGCAAGAGGTGAAGAATAATAAAAGTCAATAACAAGTAATATGCCTCCCCAAAGCATTTATACTTTTTTCTTCTCTTTTAAAAAAAGACAACCTCAAGACAGAAAAGGCACCGCATCATGCGGTGCCTTTTCTGCTGTGATATATTATATTAAAATACTTTTCTGCCCGTTCTTCTGATGAAACTATATGACTGTATCATCTCTTCTGCATTATTATACCGGCATTACTTTTCTTCCGAATGTTTCATTCAGCACTTCCGCAAGGGCGGTATAAATTGCTGAAAGTCCGCAGATGATTCCGATCACACCTGCAACCACTGCCATTGCCTCGCTGCCTGTGAATTTTTCAATAGCCAGAGCCAGGAATAAAAGAGCCAGGGTAAAGAATACCACTCTTAATGCCTTGCCTGCCTTAAGGGTGCCTATGAACATGAAGGCAGTAAATATGAACCAGAGCAGCATATAGAATCCCAGTGATTTTTCATCTGCACCCTCTGCTCCCAGGGGATTGGTAAGGATAAGCACCAGAGACCACCAGAACAGACCGTAGGCCGTAAATGCTGTTGCTCCGAATGTGTTGCCTGCCTTGAATTCCATAATACCTGCTATTACCTGTGCAAGTCCACCCAGTGCGATGCCCATGGCCAGTATGACTACTGACATGGGAATAATCCCTGCGTTGCTGAGGTTCAGAAGAACCGTTGTTGTGCCGAAGCCCAGAAGTCCTAATGGACTTGCGTTTGCAATTTTGTGTTTTGCGTTTTCTGACATGATTTTCCCTCCTGAAGTTATACGATCTGCCATATAGCTGGCAGAATCTGTCCGAAATTGTTTGTCCGACAATATTATTTATCATATATGCCTGCTCTGCGCCATAGAAAAATGAAAAGAATGAAATTCACTTCCCGGTCAGTGGCTTCCGGATACAGATTTCTGCTCACCAAAGCTAATAAGAGATATCGGAATCCTTTCTTTTAGTCCTTGTGCAACATTAATAAGTGCCTTTTTCTTTTATTATATTTTTCAGCCTGCTGTTTTTATCAAATATCTCTTCTGACAATCCATTAATATCAAGCAAACTCTTAATGCACCATTCCGGATCCTGCGTGTGGTATGAATAGTACACCGCATTCATTTGCTTATGGTCAAACAGCTTCATAATGTAACTTGTGGACAGTTCCCTTGTATAAGCAATATATCTGTACATATACCCCATCCAGAAAAGTGCGCTCTTTGAATACTTTTCTTTGCCATATGAAGAATCTCCAAACTGTTCTAAAATGCTCTGAACCCCTTCATTAATGTCAAGCGATATGGATGAACTATTATCTAAGCTTTTCAATAAATCAGAATGAAGAAATCTTCTGATAAATATCGGACTTGAACATTGCATCTCTTCTGATTTCTCAAATAGCTTTCCCTGATATTCAGCCAGCAGCAAACCGTTGTGATCAAATTCTCTCATCTCAATATTTCCTCAATATACAACCCTGTTCTAAATTCTCGTTTTGCAAGTTTTAATTTGGTATCTATTTCGTATCCTCTTTCAATTAAGGCTGTCCTGCAGTCCTCACGTTCCGGCGCACTAATATAGTACTTCTCAACAGGAACTAATTTATCAATGGCCTTATCGGTCCTGAAAATATACTGCTGTCCTAATTTCGATGCAGATAATGAGTGCAGAGCAACATCCGCATTTATCTCACCATCTGTGAACTGTGCCATAATATAGAACATTTTATTATCGGCTATAGGTGCAATAACAATATCTGCGCCCTCAACTTCTGAGACAATCTTTCTTATTGTCTCATTATCCCTAAACTTATTTATCGTGCCTCTGTAATAACAAATAGCCAGCATCCATTCCAAATTACATTCAAAGCGTTTAATCACTAAATCATCTAATGAATATTTGAAAGAATATACTGATGAATTCTCTTTTTCGCATACAAAAGATAACGCCTGACGATATGTTTCTCCCAGGTAGAAACCACTACCAAAATCACAATTATCTCTGGAGCCGTGAACTGTAATCTCTGTTAAGCCCTCCTTAGAACCATGGAACAAAACAGTCTTGTATTTTTCCCGAATCAATTCCTCTTTTACAGAATTAATCCGGTAACTCTTATTATATGCATAGGAATAAATCTTCTCATGCACATCTTTCCTGGCTTTTCCACTTTTCTGTATTTCTATTATTGTTGTTCGGGAAACCTTTGTCCTGTCAGAAAACTCTACATTATTTATATGATCTGACTCCATCAAAAATTCTATATCTTCGGCTATTTTGTATTCACAGTTTTCTTTTATCATGACTGATATACCTCATCTTATCTTACCCAATTATATGCCAAAAAACTTGTTTGTTCAAGTTGAACAAACAAGTTTTCGCTGGCACAATATTATTAAAATCTTTCTGCCTTATCATTCAGCCTTGTCCTTCACTGACATCAGGAATTTCAGCTATTTTAGGCTTGGCAACCTTAGGAGTATTTCTGATCTTCTGCCGCAGCTTCACGTACTAACCGGGCCTGCGGTTGCTTAACAACGCAACCGTCTCCACATGCCCCGTATACGGGAACATATCCACAGGCTGTATTTTTTCAACCCTGTACCCTCCGGCCGTGATCAGCTTCAGATCCCTAGCCTGGGTCTCGGGGTTACATGAAACATATACTATCCGGTCCGGAGCCAGCTTCAGCATGGACTCTATGAATCTTCTGTCGCTTCCGGCCCGGGGAGGATCCATGAATACCACATCGGCATGCTGCCCTGCAGCTGCCATTTTCTCCATGTACATCCCTGCATCCCCTTTATGGAATTCTGCGTTGGTTATGCCGTTGATCCGGGCGTTGATCCCGGCGTCCCGGACAGCATTGCCGTTAAGCTCTATGCCGATGACCCTATCAGCCTGCGAAGACGCCGACAGTCCTATGGTTCCTATGCCGCAATAAGCATCTATGACAGTTCCCCCTTGGATATCTGCAAACTCAATGGCTTTGCGGTACAGCTTTTCTGTCTGGACAGGATTGATCTGGTAAAAGGAGTCCGGTGATATCCGGAATTTAAGCCCGCACAGCTCGTCAGTTATAAATCCCGGGCCGTATGCGGTTTCATTTCGCTCTCCCAGTATCATGCTGTCAGTTCTTTTATTTATATTCACCACAACTGTGGTTATCTCCGGATGAGCATGTCTCAGAGCTTTGACAAAATTATTTTTGGATGGAATCTGATGGGATACTGATACCAGCACTACCATTATCTCTCCGGTATGGAAGCCTCTTCGTACCAGCACATGTCTTAACAGTCCGTATCCGGTATCTTCATCGTAGATCCTGATTCCGAAGTCCTTAGCCAGCTTACATACGGTACGGATTATTTCCTGGCTCTTCTTATCCTCCAGCAGGCATTCCTTTACAGGCACCATTTCATGGGTGCCCTCTTTATATATACCGGACAGCACATTGCCTCTTCTGTCAAATCCCAGGACATGATGGACTTTATTACGATAATATTCCGGCTTCTCACCCGCATCATTCATGCCGATTACAGGTTCTATATGCCCGAAGCTTCCCAGGAGCCTGCCCGTCAGCATTCTCTTCTTCTCAAGCTGCTGCCGGTAGTCGATTCCCTGGAAGGTGCATCCTCCGCATTTTTTAGCCAGAGGACATCCCTCCGCATTTTTTATCGCCCCGGACTTCACTTCTGCTGCTCTTTTTGCTGCAGGAGTCTTCTCCTTTGGTACTGAAGTTTTCCTGTCGGCATTGCCGACAGCATTACCTGACCTGCTTTCTGCTGATGATCTGCTTTTATTTCTTACTCTGCTGTCACTCATTATAAAAACCCGTTATATCCTTGATCACTTCACTCGCTATGATAAGTCCTGCTGCCGCCGGCACAAAGGATGTACTGCCCGGTACAGTTCTTCTGGCTGTTATGCCCTCCTCTGCCCTGCACGTCATTTCCTCTTCCGGATCCGGAGCAATCGGCATCTCTTTGGAATACACTACCTTCAGTTTTTTAATTCCTCTGGCCTTCAGTTCCTTCCGCATGACCTTAGCCAGGGGACACACAGAGGTTTTATAAATATCTGACACCTCCAGCATGGCAGGATTTACCTTATTGCCGGTTCCCATGCTGCTGATGACCGGGGTCCCTGCTCTTTCTGCCTGCATGATTATCTCTATCTTACCTGTCACGGTATCTATGGCATCCACAATATAATCATATTGTCCGAAATCGAACCGGGAAGAGGTCTCCGGCATATAAAATGTTCTGTATGTATTCACCTTCGCAGACGGGTTTATCTTTGCTATGCGTTCTCTTGCCACGTCCACCTTATATCTGCCTATGGTATCATGGAGGGCATATATCTGCCGGTTTATATTGGTAATGCTTACCGTGTCATTATCGATAAGGTCCAGTGTACCTGTGCCGGCTCTGGCCAGTGCTTCCACCACATAGCCTCCGACTCCTCCGATGCCGAACACCGCCACCCGGGCATTTTTGAGTTTATTCAGTTTTTCCTCGCCGAATATCAGCCGGCTTCTTGAAAGTATGTCTGACATTTTTCTCTCTTTTCCGATACTTTATGTATTTTACTTATGTCTGCGGCCATCTCGGATTCTTAAACCGTTCATTTCTGCATTCAAAAACACCGCGGCACTGAACATCTGTATATTTTACCAAAGGTTGGTAAAATATTATAGTTTTAAATATTCTTGCAATTGTTATTGATGTGGATATATAATTCAACATTATATGCATTTTAGATTGTGGAGGTTTGCCGGTTGAGCAGCTTATCGACATACAGATTATTCAGGCAAATGTCTTTGAACAGCAGTTCCCTTCATTTCCTTTCTGACGATGAATTATCACAGATGCATAACGTTTTACTGGAAATAATGGATGACATCCATTTTGTCTGCGAAAAATATGGCCTTCAATATACATTAACGGGAGGCGGAGCATTAGGTGCTGTACGGCATTCAGGTTTCATTCCATGGGATAATGATCTGGATATCGGTATGCCCCGAAAGGATTACAACCGCATCCGGCAGTTAATGATAGATGAATTCGGTTCAAAATATTACATTCAGAATATCAGCTTCTGCAAAGATTATGATCTGAATTTTATGAAGGTCAGATTAAAAGGCTCGGTATTTCTGGAACCTCTTGATCCTGAGCCGCCGGAAAAGTCAGGGATCTTTGTTGATATTTTCCCCATGGAAGCTGTCCGGGACAACGTTTTCATGAGGACCTTTCAATGGTTTCTGTCAGATGGATTACAGTTTATCTGTTCATGCATACGCATAAGGAAAAAGAGAAAAATATTATATGAAATGGCAGGGGATAACAGCTATGCAAAGCGCATTATCATACTGAAAAGTCTGCTTTCTCTTCCCTTTTCAGTCATTCCTTTTCGCAAATGGCTGATTATGACTGAATCCTTCCTGAGTTCATATCAAAAAGACTCCTCTGAATATGTTTCCATTCCTACCGGAGGGAACCACTTTAAGGGAGAGATGTATAAGCGAAACTGTATGTTTCCCCCGGTCCTTCTTCCTTTCGAAGACAGATACTACTATTGTCCGGCCGATCCTGACCATTACCTCAGGAAAATGTTTGGAGATTATATGACCCCTCCTCCGGAATCAAAACGGGAAAAGCATGCTGCACTGTTATTTATTCTTCCGAAAAAGGAGCAACAATGAAAGATAAATGTTTAGAAGAAGATCTTGAGATTATTGCCGGTAATGCACAAAAATATACCGAGCTTCATCATTCAACTGTTCTTGTCACCGGTTCGACCGGTCTCGTCGGTTCCCTGACCGTAAAAGGCCTGCTTACCATGAACCGGATTTATAATACAGATATCAAAGTACTTGCCATGATACGGTCCCGGGAAAAAGCCGCGAAAATTTTTGCCGGCTTTACAGACAGCAATCTGGAATTTATAAACGGAGACCTAAGTAATCCTGTTGATATCGCTGTTCCCGTAGATTTCATTGTTCATACAGCAAGTCCTACATCATCTAAATTTTTCGTAGAGCATCCTGTTGAAACTCTTGAAACAGCAATTGACGGAACCAGAAATATATTAAAATTTGCCGTTGATAAAAAATGTCGTGGTGTTGTATATCTTTCTTCTATGGAAGCCTTCGGTAATCCCGGCAATGCTGCAGACCGTGCAAAAGAAGATGACCTTGGATATATTGATATTCATAATGTCCGCAGCTCATATTCAGAAGGAAAACGTATATGTGAGCTCCTTTGCTCATGCTTCAGCCATGAATACAATGTGCCTGTTCGGATTGCCCGTCTGGCACAGACTTTCGGCGCCGGCATATCCTATGAAGAAAACCGTGTTTTTGCCCAGTTTGCCAAAAGTGTCATAAACAGAACGGATATTGTACTTCATACCAGAGGATTATCCTACGGAAACTACTGTTATACCCGGGATGTCATCAATGCACTGCTTCTGCTCCTGGTCAGGGGAGAAGACGGCCAGGCATATACGGTCGCAAATGAAGCCTCTGCCACAACAATTTTCGAAATGGCAAACATGGTTGCCGAAAAGCTTGCCGGCAATGAAATAAAGGTTATTTTTGATATACCGGAAGACAGTAATACATATGGCTATGCTCCTGATGTTCAGCTGCGGTTAGACTCATCCAGGATGCGTTCCCTTGGCTGGACTCCGGAAGTATCTCTGGAAGAAACATACAGAAGGATGATTTCCAGTATGTTATCTACAAAATAGTTTTATTATTTAAGTCAGGATTGGTGGAAAATATGATAAGTGCTATGTTATTTGCAGGCGGAACAGGTACCCGTATGCATTCGGGAAATATTCCTAAGCAGTTTATTGAAGTTGATGGTGTTCCTATAATTATAAGAACATTACAGAAATTTGATGAACATCCTCAGGTAGATGAAATTGTTATTTCCTGCATATCCTCCGGAATCGAAAAACTGAATGACCTTATCCGGAAATATGGTATTAAGAAGGTCAGAAGCGTAGTACCCGGCGGAGCAACAGGTTATGAATCAATTCACAACGGACTGGTGGAGGTTGCAAAGGCCGCAAAAGATTCCGACATTATTCTGATATGTGACGGTGTGCGTCCTGTCATATCTTCCGAACTGATATCAGAATGTATAGACCGTACAAGAAAATACGGCATGGCTGTGCCTGTTGTGAAAAGTATCGACTCAGTACTCATCAGTACTGACGGTAAATTCTGTGACCAGAATATGCCCCGTGAAAACATATATATCACCCAGGCACCGCAGGGTTATACTCTTCAGAAAATTCTCTGGGCACACAGTGAAGCTGAAAAAAGAGGAATCGAGAATCCCACTTCTTCCGCAGACCTTATGATTGCATTAGGAGAAAAAATACATATATTCCTGGGAGAACGTGATAACATCAAGGTCACAACTCCTGAAGACCTGTACACTCTCCGTTCTCATTATTATTATGAACATTACAGGAAGTTTGCCAGAGAAGAACTGTTATATGAATAAATAAAAGAGGGAAATCCCCTCTTTTATTTATTCATCAGTTCTTCTATTTTATCAACTATTCTTTCAGCTGCATTCCCTTTTTCGAAGCATCCTCTCGCTTCAAGAAATTCTCTGCATTTTTCAGCATATTTTTCTTCATTAAAGTTCGATACTGCTGCTTTCAGCTCCGCATTATTTATACATATCGGGAACGGTGTGGTATCAAGAGGATAATAAAAACCTCTGTCGTTTGCATAAAATTCGTAATCAGGGGCATATATGAATGCCGGCCTTCCCGTCAAAACAAAATCACATAACCAGCTTGAGTAATCACTGACGCCCGCATCTGCTATAGCCATAAGTTCCTGCATATCCGGATACATGGTTGCATTAATGAACTTGCTGCTTTTAATGTTCAGATTGCGATTATGCTGATGGAACCTGAACAATATCTTCCAGTTTCCTCCAAACTGCTCGTGAAGTACTTTTGTCAGCATAAAAAAGTCTATATCAAAATTGCTGATATTCTGGTCCTTCCTGTATGTAGGTGCATACATCAGATATCTGGTATTCAGAAGCTCTTTCCTGTTCTTTTCCTTTTCTTCTTCAGAAACTGCCTTTCCGTTGCTGAAATCATCCGTGAGCTGCGCAAGAACTCTTTCCTTCAATTTCAGAACTTCCTCCGGATTCTTATTAAACAGGATATCGTTTCTTGCATGTCCGTATTCCAGTATAGGAGTAGTATCCCAGTATGCTTTTCTGAAAACATCCGTTTCAAAATCACTGTTGGATATGCAGAAATCCGTAGTCTTATCACACAAAGCTGCTATACGGTTAATGAATCTCTTTTTTCTGCCTTCCAGATTATATAGATTTTCACGGCCTATTTTCTTAAATCCCATGGACCCGTGCCATGTCTGCATATAATACTGTCCTTTCTTCTTATGCACAGTATAAGGCTTAAGGAATTTCAGTTCGTTTTCAATCCATATTTTTGACGTTGCCAATGCCTCAATCGCTTCAATAGTATTATATTTTACAACCGTAACGGAGGACGGAAATACCGGCGGCATTTCATTCTTGTCTGCCTTACGGATCCAGAACAATTCCACATCAAGCTTTCTGCGTAATATTTCTTCAGCAATGTATTTCGGATTGCAGTCATACCTGTTATCAACTGCCATTAATGTAATTCTGTTTTTTACTATCGGGTGCTGCCTGACATATCTGTTTCTCAGCGGTTTGCTCAGTGTGAAATCAACTGCTTTTACACCTTTCTTCCATGCTTTTTTTATTTTTTTACCGCACTTTCCGAAAAACTTTCCCTCAATTATTGCAATTACTAACTTGTTCATTTTTGCTATGTATGATTATCATTTATATGATAACCGCACTTTCCTTTCGTAATGAAATTTTGCACCGGATCATCAGCTGCTGTACAATTCTATAATCCGGTATATATACTTTTTTTAATCCACTTGACGGGATAACTGAAAACTTTGCCGGTTGACAGTAACAAAGTCAGAACCAGGGCAGACAATAAGAAAGCAATTCTTCCTCCGGTGCTGCTCAGCAGCCCTGCTTTGTTGAATATAAAATTAACTACATAAAGCACCGGCAGATGCCAGATATATGCATCAATAGTTCTTGTTCCCATTTTTGATATCAGCGGCAGCTTAATCCCCGGAACCAGTATCATAATGGCAGCACCTGCAGCAACAGCGATCAGATAGCAGAAAAGTCTGGCAAGAAATCCATATCCTGTTATACTCTCTTCAAAACTGTTTTTCCCTGTAAACAGGTGTCTGAGTATGACAAAAACATCCGTCTTAAAGAAACAGCAGAAAATCCATACACACAATACCGCTATTGCTGCTGCAGACAGCCCTGTTCTGTATCGATTCCTGACTTCAACAAGCTTTTGCGGATCTGATACATTGCCCAGCCAGAAAAACGGAAAAAAGACTACTATTCTGGATATATACAGATAGTCTCCCACTGATGTGTCATAGCCTGCCAGACATGCAATGGCAACCGATAAAATCAATACATACCATTTATTAACATTACGTAGCAGATAAGCAATTATTGTAAATGCTGCCATGGCAAACATATACCAGGGGGTCTGACTGTCTGACAGAAACTTAAATGCTGCAATCTTTCCGTTGACGGCAGATTTGGCTATCCATATCATAATCTTTGAAGCAAAACCCACACCCACAAAAAACAGCACCCTGTTCTTAATGTTTTCCGTTTTGCTGAATAATCCCGAAACAAATATAAAAGCCGGCATGTGAAAAGAATATATGAAAAGAAACAGTCCCTGATAGAAGACCATTCCCTGCCTGGAAAAGCCATCTATAAAATGTCCTATGACAACTGATAATATCATAAGAAATTTTATATTGTCCCAATAATACTCTCTTTTTACCATTTCTTCAGACTCCGTTATATTGCTGTAATTTTACCGATTATCTTCTATATTTTCAACACTTTATCTGTATATATCCGAAATGCCCCGATAATCGCATTATCAGAATCCATTGGTTATATAAATTACAAAATACCTGAGCAGCTTTTCAAAGCCCCCGGCATAGCTCAGTTTGTTCAATGTGTTTTTCATCATTACCGGGTCGTCCGTCAGTATGCCGTCTACCCCGGACAATGCAAGAGACTCTGCCGTCTCCTCCGTATTCGCAGTCCATGCAAAGCACTTTTTACCGGCATTATGTATGCAGGTTACCAGCTCCGGAGTGATATTGCTCTGCTCTATGGTAAAATAATCGACTCCTTCAATGTCAGGCAGATTTCCGTAAGCCACGAACATGCTGTATACCGTTATCATTTCCGGGTCCAGCTTTTCCACATTCTGAATGGTCTCAAGATTCAGGCTTGTTATCATACAGCGGTCATGCATATCATTTTCATTAATAATATCCAGTACACTCTGCTCCAGGTCATTATCAAAGCCTGTGGGCTTGATCTCTATCTGCAGTGTCACATCCGGATAATTCTTAAAATACTTCAGTGCTTCGTCAAAGGTTGTGAAATGAAGTCCTTCAAATTCCTTGCTGAACCAGCTTCCCACGTCAAGCTGTGACGCCTCTTCCCATGTAAGATCATGAAGGTAAATATCCTTGCCTGTTACCCTCTGGAGATAATCGTCATGGGATACAACTATCACCCCGTCTTTAGTCTGATGAACATCAAACTCCAGATACTCCGGAACCTCTGTCATGGCAAGCTCGAAAGCCGGCATGGTGTTTTCCGGAGCCCTTACAGAATCTCCTCTGTGGGAAACTATGGCAGGCCTTACTCCCTGAGCTTTAAGGTCAGCAAAAAACTGCGATTGGTAATAAATATTCAGGCCTGATACAATAACTGCAAATATCACAAATGCCGCAATTGAAACTCCTTTTCTGTGAGTTTCTGCCTTATCCCGTACCATCAAAGCTCCGCCGAACTCTTCATATAATACCACCAGCAATGACAGGGAGATGACCGGCATGAACATACTGAACAACAGCCTGCTTCCTATATTCAGTATCTTCATCTGGGTATAGGCCGAGCTTACAGAGCCTGTTTCAAGTCCTGTTACAGAGGAAACTTCGGCGGTTATTCCTGACACAGCACCGCTTATTCCGAAGAATACGATTACGCCCACCAGAACTGCTGCCAGAATGTATCCCACCATCTTCAGAGCCCTGCCTTTTACCATTGCCCTGCTTTTCTTCGCCGCTGCAGAAAATGTAATATCTTCCCTTGCATATATTACAAGAGCAAACACATTGTAAACAAATAATATGAACAGAATTATTATCAATACTGTTGCTGCAATACTGAGATAAGTATTTGCAAAAATGAAATCCGATATAAATTCAGGTACTACCACACTCAGAACACTCTGGAACAGTGCGAATCCTGAACATATAGGTGACATGAGGAGCAGAAACAGCATTACCGGCCAGTTTTTAGGCCGGATAGTCCGCCTGCACCTGGTTACGGCAGCAGTTATTGCCTCTCCGAGATGTATTTTTGTATGTAAGCGGCTCATGGAAAATATATACACCAGACCTGTTACCTCGAACAAAGCCATCATGGTGATGACTATGGCGAATACTATTATGACAATCCATGATACCGGGTTGGAAACTATGCTGCCCAGATTGCTTGGGGCAATATACGAGGAATCACCGCTTAATAGGCACAGAATATTAAGATACAGTTTTACTATGACGTATGTTGTGATGAAATTCAGGGCAGTAAATATCAGTACGAACAACAGCGTAGTCCCGAAGTTGAACCTGATAGTATCCCATATGCTCTTGAGCTTATCCGATATCTTCATAATTTTCTTTTCTCCTTGAAAACGGATTACCGTAAATGGTCGATAACCAGCTAATGGTCGCAGGCTCAAAAAAGTGAGATAATTCGTGA
>JABUTA010000079.1 GCA_021443845.1 Parasporobacterium sp. | reverse complement strand
TGCCATTCGTGTTTACCTGCCTTCTTCGCAGTTTCCGCCGCAGACAGCCCTGCCTCAGTCAGTTCTGCGATCTGCAAAAGGGTCCTGAAATGAGTCCGCAGCATTGCAAGGATGTACAGGGGGTGTTCCCTGTTTGCAAGCATATCGTAGTACTTATTAAGGACCATATGGACATTTTTGCTGCAGACAGCTTCAAGCATTTCGAAAACCTTCGATTCCACGGACTCTGAAGTGATCTCAAGGATATCCGAATCCTCTATTTCGTTTCTTTCCCCTGCGTAGCTTATGACTTTTTCAAATTCCGAACGGAGTCTGTCATATTCGGTTCCGGTTCTTTCCACCATCAGCTGAAGCGTTGACTTTCTGACCTTCTTTCCTTCCCGGGCAAATCCTCTTGCAAGCCAGTTTATCAGCTGCTCTTCCGTGTCTGCGCTGCATTCACACACTACTCCCTTTGAAGCGGCAAGCTTATATGCCTTCCTGTTTTTTGCCGCCGATTCTTCAAAGAATGCAAGACAGGTGGTGCCGGGAATATCCTGAAGTATCTTTTCAAGAACAGATGATGTCTTTTCCTCATGGAATTTCTCCCCCTCATCACTTTTCTGAGCCTTGAATTTTCCCGAGTTTTCCACAACCACCAGTCTTTTCTCTGCAAAAAAAGGCATGGTCACCACTGCATCATAAACTGCCTGCCAGTTTATATCCTTACCTTCAAATTCAGAATAATTCATCAGGTTGCCCCCGGTGACTGCAGCCTTCAGCTGCTCCTTATAATTCCTCTTTTTAAAGGATTCCCCGCCGTAAAAAAGGTATATTCCTGCAATATTATTGTTCTTTATATCACTGAGTACAGATGCCATCCTGGATTCCTTTCCGTGACATTTATATGACATAAGCTTTCGTAAGATCACCTTTTCGTTTCGATGCTCTTTATTCCGTCCCCATCAGCAGTGATGATGATCTCACCCTCATTCTGAGTATTGTATATCCTGGCGCCGGAAGTCTCAAGTCTTTCAACAGTTTCTTTATGGGGATGACCGTATTTATTGTTTCTTCCGGATGATATTACGGCTATGTCAGGCATGACCAGTTCCAGAAATTCTGAGGATGTGGAATTTTTCGAGCCGTGATGGGCCACCTTCAGCACATCGTAGTTCCCTTCCGGCATATCGGTTCTCAGTTCATCCATAATGAGTACCTCACCGTCCTTTTCCAGATCTCCTGTAAGCAGTGCACTGAAGTCACCGTATCTGATATCCAGCACTGCTGAACAATCGTTTATATCATCAGATTTATATTCTGCAGCAGGATGAATGCATTTTATCCGGAGTGCCCCGTCCGTAATTTCCATACCCTTATGCAGTTCTATAACATTTATACCTTTAAGGGCTGCTGCTCTCTTTATCTCATTACAGGTCTCATTATCAGGCATTGAAGGCATCAGAATGCAGCGTATCTCAGGCAACGATCCTTCATTTCCGGACCCGGTGCTCCCTATCATTTCCAGAACTCCGCTGCAGTGGTCTGTATCAGGATGGGTGATGAACATATAATCAACGGAGGATATTCCCCTGTATTTCAGGGCTCCGGATATCCTGCTGCCGGCAGGGTTACTTACTGTAGATGATCCTGCGTCTATCATATACACGCTGCCAGCGGGTGATTCCAGCAGTATACAGTCTCCCTGACCCACATCGATGAACACCATATTCAGGGTGCCGCTTCTGAAATCCAGAAAGAGGACCATCACAAGTACTGCCGAAATGACTGCTGCGGCGGCAGCTTTCCTCACTGCCCTTCTTTTCAGGGCGGTCTTCGGCAAAGCAGTTCTTTCGGAACTTATTCCCCTGACGGTTATCTTCATGAGAAACATGCATACGGCAAGCAATACATAATAGATGATCGTCCTTGCGGCACCGGTGTTTCCGGTAACTATGATACTGAAGGGAAGACTTTCCGCAATCCCGCATATCATGCTTATGAGTCTCACTAGATAAGCACCAGCTCCCATCATAAACCTTCCGGACAGAGTACTTATAAGGCCTGCTGCCGAAGAAAGCATGCCGCTTCCCAGCACAATGCTCATCAGTGGTATCACCACCACATTGATAAAAATGGAGTACAGAGGAAGTTCATAATACAGCCCTGCCGTTACCGGAACTGTGGTCATGGTAATGCACAGACTCATCAGAATACTTTTTCCGAACCTGCTCCGGGGCTGTGCCCATGCAGCGGCGGTTTCATTCAGGAGTCCTGCCCCCAGTATTGCGCAGAATGACAATATGAAAGCGCTGTTTGTGATATTACGTGGTTCGGATATCAGAAGTATTATGCATGCCGAAGACATGGCACAGAGAATGTCATATGTTTTCCCCAGACCTGCTGCCAGGAGCTGGATGAGAAACATTATGACTGCCCTTACGGCTGAAGGGGACGAACCGCTCATGATGCAGAAAGACACCATGAATACCCCGGATATTACAGCAGAGAATGCGAACCTGAGCTTTTTTCTCAGAAGCCTGAACAAGGTCATTCCCAGCATGGAAATATGAAGGCCTGATACTGCAAGTACATGGGCTATACCGCTCCTTCGATACATTGTCCTGGATTCCTCCGTAAGACCTGACCGGTCTCCGGTACATATGGCAGTCAGTATTCCGGCTGTTTCATCATCTCCTGCAGCATTATAAACCGATTCAGTCAGTCTGTTTCTCAGGTCATTAAGAAACTGTCTGTAAATATCGGTCCTGTGGTCTGTTATCTGCATATTTACGTTGTCTGCCAGCATATCTATGCCGTTGGAATAATAATATTCCCATTCGTCATAATTGCCGTAGTTTCCTGCAGTTTTAAATTCCCGGAATATGCATTCCCCGGACATGATATTTCCTGTTTTCGGAATATCGGCATCATCTTCCGGGCTGTCAAAGGTGACAACCGCCGCAATATTTTCCCATTCCGTATAAGAATCGTTTCCGGAAAACATGACTGAAGCTTTTCTCAGATATACCTGATCTGCATATTCCTTCCGGACTACCTTGCTCACCTCTCCCGTTATGAACACAGATGTCCTGTCAGGCAGCTGCGGTGTACGGGAAAAAACATCAGGAAAAAACGTGCTGATAATACAGCAGACAACCGCAAGTAAGGCTGCTGCTGCAAATAACGGTCTTTTAACCATCGCACATATTTATGAAGAACCCGGCCGGGTCCCGGAAAGTAATGCAGATTATTACCGTCCCAGACTGTAGTTAGGGGTGAATGGCTTACTTAAGTCTATGACAGTATGAAGCACGGCATCGCTGCTGCCGTTAACAAGAAACTGTACACTGTTGACATAACTGAGTGTACACAGAGAATTGACTATTGAATATATCAGTATCTCATCACTTACAGGCTGTTCCTGCTCCAGGAAATTGCTTCCGAAGTTAACATAGCATACACCGTCGGAGGTCATGACACTGATTATCTCCACGTCAGAGTCCATAACAGCAAAGGTGCCTTCCACCGTGGGGCCTTCCTTAAGCTGCTGCATGATAAACTCCTCCATGGAGGATTTGATGTTATTAATCGTAAAATGATACTTTGACGGAATGAGAGCTGTACTGTCTGAATTTGAAAAATAAACAGTCAGATATGTTTCCTGCTTGAGCATTCCTTTCTCACTCAGCAGTATATCCACAAAGTTGTCCTGGCCCATGGTTCCCACACCACGGCCGTAGCTGTCCGTAAGAGCACTTTTTTCAACAGTGAACCTTACTCCCGAAATATCAGGCTGCTGTATCATGGTAAGTACCAGGGCAGCTCTCAGTATGATCTCCTCAACATTGGTCATTTCCAGATAGGCACTGTCAAAATCAAATTCCAGGATCCTGTCATTTATCAGGAACGAATTGATATTTACATTTTCCGGCTTTGCACAGAAATATCCCTCATCAGAATTATCTGCAGTAAAGAGCATGTCCAGGAGAGCTTCCGTAAGCTCTTCAGAAGACATGTCCTCTGCCCCTTCGATCCGGCTCTCACGATAGGTAATATCATCACCTTCTGCAGTTGTATAATATATCATATACCTGCCGTCGGATACCCCCGAAGAGCAGGCGCAAAGAGACAGGACAGCCATAACTGCCACTGCCATTCCCATGAACATGCTGATATATCCTGTAGTTTTCCTCTGCATACCGTCTATTCTTTTCGTTCCTTTGAATAATAAGTCAGCGGGATCTGCATATTGAATACAGTTCCCTTTCCGTCTTCGCTGTATACTCTTATGTCACCGTTGTGAGCCAGTACAATACTTTTTGTAATGGAAAGTCCCAGTCCCGATCCCCCGGTTGCACGGTCCCTTGCTTTATCAACCCTGTAGAATCTGTCAAAGATCAGCGGAATGGATTCTTCCGGGATTCCTTTTCCGTTGTCCTTCACCTTAATGTAGCAGTAGGTTTTGTCTGCATTAAGGGATACTCTCACATACCCGTCAGGATTATTGTATTTGATTCCGTTTTCCACCAGGTTTGATATGGCCATAGACAGCTTTACTTCATCTACCTCGGCGATAATGGGTCTGAAGGACTCAAGGACCAGTTCTATATTCTTTTCCTTTGCAAGAGGTCTTACCAGCTTCAATATGGATTCAACCATTTTATTGATGTTAACCTGGGAAATATTGAGAGGTATGTTGGCATTATCCAGTTTTACCAGTGTAAGAAGGTCAGTGATGATGGTGTTCTCTCTGTTGATCTCATTTGAAAGGTCCGACATGAATTCCCTGTACATTTCAGCAGGCACATCTCCCTGCTGAAGAAGTGAATCGCAGAGAACCTTCATGGAAGTCATAGGTGTCTTGAGCTCATGGGACACATTCGAAACAAACATCTGCCGGGAGTCCTCCAGCTGATTGATACGGTCCAGCATCATATTAAATGATCCGGAAATGGTGACGATCTCCGTACAGCCCTTCATGTCGATTTTTTCCGTCATGTGGCCCTTGTCGATTTTCGCAATGGTTTCATTGATATACCTGAAGGGTCTGATGGTCACATAGGAAAGGAATACTGCGAAGAAAAGCACCGTAACCAGAAGTACTACTATGAGAGATATTCCGATAAGTCTGATGGAATCCATTGCCGAATAAATATCGGAAATGGAAGACATTGCCACCAGGGCAAAACGCACATTTCCCTCAATATCCCTTACAGGCTGGGCCATGATTATACATTGATTGGCTTTGTCCACGAATGTGGTGTTCTGACCATAGAAACAGTCATTAACGTATTTGGATATACATATCTTCCCCTTATTGATCTGATATGTATCACTGATGATCTTAAAATCTCTGTTGATAACCTGAATGCGGCTCATGAATATACCTGCAACATCATCTACAAGCATATCCGTTTCCCATTCGCTTTTCTCTGTAATATTATTATCCCGGGTAAAATAAGTGGACAGCATGGAAAACTGAGCACCGACGTTCTTCATCCTGGTAGAAACGACGGTGGTCTCAGCTACATTAGTCAGTACAAATTCAAGAATAAAAATAGGAATGATGCCCACGACCAGGATGATCATAAGTATCCTGAATCGCAGGCTTCGAACGAATTTACTGCTGCGCCTTAAAATAATAACCCACTCCCCACTTCGTGTTCACGTATTTTGGTTCTTTCGGATTTTCTTCGATCTTTTCCCTGAGTCTTCTTACATGAACATCAACTGTTCTTACATCGCCGGGATATTCATATCCCCATACGATGCTGAGGAGCTGTTCTCTTGAGTATACTTTATTGGGGTTATTGACTAAAAGTTCCAGAAGATCAAATTCTTTTGCGGTAAGATTAACTTCTTCATCCTTGACCATAACTCTTCTGGCATCAATGTCCAGTTTAAGCTCGCCCTTAACGATCTGATTGGAATTACTGTCTGCAGAAACTCTTCTGCTTCTTCTGAGCATGGCTCTGATCCTTGCCTTTACCTCCAGTATATTGAATGGCTTTGTAATATAATCATCTGCGCCGTACTCAAGGCCAAGGATTTTGTCCATATCACTGTCTTTTGCAGTAAGCATGATAATAGGAACATTTGAAAATTCACGGATAGCCTTGCATACTTCAAATCCGTCAAGCTTCGGCAGCATGACATCAAGAAGGACTATATCAAAATCAGCTGCTTTGACTTTATTAAGGGCTTCTTCACCGTCATAGGCACATTCTATTTCCATCCCGTCCTGTTCCAGAGAGAATTTAATGCCCTTCACTATAAGTTTTTCATCATCAACTACTAAAACCTTACTCATATTTTTCTCCGCAAATCTGTGTATATTTCAGTTAAAATCATTGATCTATACTTTGATCAGGTCCTTTATTCTGTTGAAAAGATTCTCCTTAATGCCCGATATGTTCATTATATCTTCAATCTTTTCAAACTTCTGCCTGCTTCTGTATTCTATGATATCAGATGCCCTGGAATCCCCTATTCCCGGCAGTGTCTTAAGTTCTTCAAGTGATGCCGTATTGATATTGATACGCCCGTCACCTGTCTGAATGATATCATCAGCATAACCCGAATCCGTAATCCTTATGTCAGGCACGTAAATATGCTGACCGTCCTCAAGGACAGCCGCCAGATTCAGGCTGTCTTCACAGGCATTTTCCGTAAACCCCCCGGCCATGTCAACTGCTTCAAATAATCTGGCACCTGTGTCAAGATAATAAACACCGGGATACATCACCTCTCCGCTGATGTGTATGCATATCTGAGGAACAGCTTCAGAATATGTCTCTTCGATATATTCTGTTTCAGACAAATCAGAGGATTTCATTATCTGAACATCCCCTTTTTTACCTGTGCCCAGGAAGCAGAAAACAATACCTGCCGCAGCCGCAGCTGCCACTATCAAAAATTTAATTATTTTCTTATTCATATTCCCTTCTTAAGGGAAAAGAATTTCTGACGGATATATTTTACAGTAAATAATTCTGTTCTGCAATGTAAAAACAGCAGATAATTAACATTTCTTCAACAATTATTTAATAAACTATCTGATCTGAGCCTTATTCCAAGCCATGAAATCGCATTCCGGATATCCTTCACATCCGTAGTACATCCTGCCCTTCTGGGTCTTCCTGATGATAAGATCCTTCCCGCATCTGGGGCATTTTATCCCTGCTTTTTCGATGACCGGCTTTGTATTATGACATTCAGGGAATCCCGGACAGGCCAGAAATCTGCCGTGGGGACCGAATTTGTATACCATATTCCTTCCGCACTTCTCGCAGATAACGTCTGAAACCTCGTCTTTTACATTTATTTTGGTAAGCTTGGCCCTGGCATCATCTATGGACACCTTAAGATCCGGATAGAAACTGCGTATTACAGTCTTCCACTGTTCCTGACCTTCCTCAATCCTGTCAAGCTGTCCTTCTATGTTCGCGGTAAAGCAGGTATCCACTATGGCAGGAAATGCTGTTACCATGATGTCATTTACTACAGAACCCAGTTCCGTAGCAATAAGATTTTTCTTATCCTTCTTTACATAATGTCTTGCCAGAATGGTGGCAATAGTAGGTGCATAGGTACTGGGCCTTCCGATGCCCTGCTCCTCCATGGCCTTGACAAGTGAAGCTTCCGTAAAATGTACAGGGGGCTGTGTAAAATGCTGAGAGCCTTCATATTCGGTTCCGGTGATCACTGCATCCGGAGAAAGATTGGATATTGCCGAATTCTTTTCTTCCTTCTCATCTTCGCTGGATACATATACCTTCATGAATCCGTCGAAGGTCTGCTTTGATGCAGATGTCCTTCCAGATTG
>JABUTA010000078.1 GCA_021443845.1 Parasporobacterium sp. | reverse complement strand
AATCATCCATTATTTACTGTTCTCGTTTCTTCAAACGATCGCATTCTTGAAATTTTTTTCGAAATTTCAGGGATGGTTTATACTATTCAATTATCAATGTTCTCTGTCCGTCGTTTTTGCGACAGCTTTGTGATTATATCTCCAGGTCTGCTGCTTGTCAACTGCTTTTTAATCATTCCCATGCAGATATTCAACACCTGTTTTATGAACCACAAATTTCGCACTCTTTCTCAGGTACTTCCTCAAGTGCGTGGTTTATATTAACATATCGTATTTTATAAATCCAGTGGAAAACCCGGTTTTTTTGTTCGTTTTATCCACAACTTTCTGATAATTCTGTGGAATAATCGGTTTGTTCTCCATCGCCAAATCAATTCCTGACGGTATTCATACTTTTATTACTTTCAGGATAAGTGAAACTTCATCTTTCCTCATCCGTGACTCGCTATATTATAAAAAGATACCGCACATTTTACAGTACGGTATCTTTACATCATTTTATATTATATATTTTCGATCTGTGGTCAGATATCATTTCTGCAGAGATCCTCGAAGCTTTCCCTCTGTACCGCAACATATGAACTGCCTTCCCTAAGCATTACTACAGGTGGTCTTGTTATCCTGTTATAGTTTGATGCCATGGAGTAATTATATGCACCGGTGGTACATACCGCCACGATATCTCCCTTGCAGGTAGAAGAAGGCACAGGTACATCTCGCTGGATCATGTCTCCGCTTTCGCAGCATCTTCCTGCAATAGTTGCAAGCATATCACATTCTTCATCCATACGGTTAGCTATACAGCATGTATATTTTGAACCGTAAAGGGCATAACGTGGATTGTCAGTCATTCCCCCGTCAATGGAAACATAATTTTTATATGAAGGTATTTTTTTGACATTCCCAGCAGTATATAATGTCATACCGCTGTCAGCTACAATGCTTCTGCCCGGTTCCATAAGTATTACCGGCGGTATAAGTTCCATTTCCTCACATGCAGCCTTTATTGCAGCACCTACGCTTTTTACCTTAGCTGCAATATCAAGTCCCGGATCGGAAGCAACATATATTACGCCGTATCCTCCCCCCAGATTGAGCTGTTCGGTAATGAATCCGTATTTCACCTTAACATCCCGTACAAACTCCAGCATAACTCTTGCCGCACGTTCAAAAACGTCCTCCCCGAAAACCTGGGAGCCTACATGGCAATGGAATCCTATAAGTTCTATATGCTTCATTGAAAGAGTGTAGCCTGTAATCTCATCGGCCTGTCCTGTTTCAATGGCGCTGCCGAACTTGGAATCAACCTTTCCCGTGGCAACAGCATCATATGTGTGAGGATCAATACCCGGTGTAATACGCAGGAGAACCTTCTGGACAATTTCTCTCCTCCCAGCCTCTGCTTCAATCGCATCAATTTCTGCCATATTGTCCGCAACAAAATAACCTACACCGCAGTCCATTGCAAATGCCACGTCTTCATCGGTCTTATTATTCCCGTGAAAATACGCATTTGAAAGGTCAAACCCTGCTTCCCGTGCTGTATAGATTTCGCCGGGGGATACCACATCTATGCCCATGCCCATTTCACTCATGATCCTGTAGATCTGCTTGAAAGAACATGCCTTGCTGGCGTAAAGCGGTCTGGAACCTTCCGGAAGTTCTGCCTTGAAAGCTTCCGTATAAATCCGGCACTTTTCTCTGATCTTATCCTCATCCATCAGGTAAAGGGGGGTGCCGTATTCTTTTGCAAGGTCTATTGTATCCTGGCCTGCAAAATAAAGATGTCCGTTATCTCCGACTGAAATATTATCACATACCATTTTCGAATCCTCTGTCTTTCTTTTTGTATAAGATATTTCTCACTGTTTACAGACTGTGAGCTCTCAGTTCCTCAGGGGATAATGGTGAAAGAAGTGCCGGCGGAATGTCAAGCATTGTCCTGCATCCGGTTTCCCCCTTCTTATACAGTCTGTCGATAGCTCTTGCAGCGCAGATAAGAACGGATGAAGTAAATTCCGGATTTGAATCAAGCTTCAGACTATATTCAATAGTGTGTGTACATTCACTGTGAAGCCCGGTCTTGCCGCTTCTGATAACATTGCCGCCGTGAGGAAGTGCACTGTGTTCTGCCTTCATTTCTTCCATGGTGATAAATGTTACAGTGGTATCATATTCATCAAAGTAATTCGGCATTGTCTTGATGGCTGTTTCTATTGCCGCCTTATCTGCATCCTCTGCTGCAACTACATAGCATTCTCTTGTATGCTTCATACGTGTTGTCAGTTCAGGATATTCGCAGTTCCTTACCTTCTCAACCGCTTCCTGCACAGGAACGGTATACTGTCTTGCGTCGAGTACTCCCGGGATGCGGCGCACTGCATCTGAATGGCCCTGGCTTACGCCTCTGCCCCAGAATGTATAGCTTTCTCCATCCGGAAGAATAGATTCCATATATACACGGTTAATTGAAAACATTCCCGGGTCCCAGCCGCAGGAAATAATGGCAATATGTCCGCTCTTCTGTGCTGCTGCATCCACATTGGCAAAATGCTGTGGAATGTTTGCGTGTGTGTCAAAGCTGTCAACTACATTAAAGTGTTCTGCCAGAGCCGGGGTCATCTCGGGAAGATCAGTTGCGCTTCCGCCGCAGATGATCATTACGTCGATCTCATCCTTATGTGCAAGAATATCTGATGCACTGTAAACCGGTACACCGGTAAGAGTCTTCACTGTTGAAGGATCTCTTCTTGTAAAAATTCCCACAAGTTCAGCATCTTTATTCTGCTGCACTGCGCATTCAACGCCTCTTCCAAGGTTTCCGTATCCGTAAATTCCTAATTTCATTTCAGTTCTCCAATCAATTTTCGTCTCGTCCGGTTCGTTTAAAACCGGCCGGTTTCGGGGGTATTATTGTTATTTTATCAGTCTTCCTGAAGAATGCTCTGCATATTGTAGAGCCCCGCAGGTTTTCCTGCAAGGAAAGCCGCTGCCTTGATTGCTCCTTCAGCAAATAAGGCTCTGCTGTAGGCTTCATGCTTAAGTGTAATGCTCTGGTTATCGGTTCCCACCACAACTTCATGGATACCTACGATATTTCCCATTCTTACCGCATGTATTCCTATATCATTGATGTCTCTTTTCCCGTATCCGTCACGGCCGGAAACAATTCTGGATTCAGGTCTTACTTCCTGAATACCCCTGGCAATGGCCAGTGCGGTTCCGGAAGGGGCATCCAGCTTGCGGTTGTGGTGTCTTTCTATTATTTCTATTTCGGCGCCTGACATAACCTGAGCGGTTTTCTTCGCAAGATCGATCAGGAGTGCAACGCCCAGAGAATAATTTGCCGCAAAGAAGAGGGGAATCTTTGCTGAAGCTGCAGCTATCATCTGCTTTTCCTCCTCTGTCTGGCCTGTAGTAGCAAGAACAAGGGGGATGTTATTGCCTGCTGCAAAATCCAGAAGTTCCTTTGTCAGGGAATGATGTGAGAAATCTATTATGCAATCCACATCGGTCCGTGCATCTTTAAAGCTTTCTGCACAGGGAACCTTGAAGGTTCCGTCAATATCAAGGCTGACGCCTGCTGCCAGTTCCATGCCTTCTGTGCCTTTAAGAAGGAGTGCTGCAACCTCTCTTCCCATAAAGCCGTAAAGTCCTGATACAAGTACTTTCATTATAAATGTCCTTTCCTCCCGGATCATTTAACCAGGCTGTATTTTCTCATTTCAGCAAGAAGCTTCTCCTCGTGCTCAGCCTCCATAGGCGTAAGCGGAAGTCTCACGTAGTTTTCACCCCAGCCCATAGCTGCCATCGCCGCCTTTACAGGAATCGGATTCACCTCACTGAACAGAAGATTGATCAGCTTCAGATATTCGCACTGAAGAGCTGCACTTCTCTTCACATCACCTGCAAAGAATGCATCACATATTGATACTGTCTCCTTAGGCATGATGTTTGATAATACGGAAATGATTCCGCTTCCGCCCATCGCCAGCACAGGAGTGATCTGGTCATCATTTCCTGAATAAATATCAAGTCTGTCACCAACCAGCGCAGCGGTTTCCACGATTTTGGAAATGTTGCCGTTAGCTTCCTTGATGCCCTTGATCATAGGATGCTCGGCAAGCTTCAGATATGTTGAAGGTTCAATGTTCACGCCTGTACGTGATGGAACATTATATACGATAATGGGCTTTGTTGATGCATCTGCAATGGTATTGTACATCTTGACAAGTCCATTCTGAGTTGCCTTATTGTAGTAAGGTGTAACTACCAGCATGGCATCGCAGCCTGCTTCACATGCAAACTTTGTGAGCTCTACTGCATATGCAGTATCATTAGATCCGGTACCTGCAATAACCGGTACTCTTCCTGCAGCTCTTTCTGCGGAAAATTTCAGAAGTTCTCTGTGTTCCTCATCTGTAAGGGTAGAACCCTCACCGGTGGTTCCTGCGATAACAAGGGCATTAATGCCTTCTGCTATCTGCCAGTCGATAAGTCTTCCTGTAGTTTCAAAATCAATACCGTTCTCATTAAGAGGGGTAATAAGCGCTGTTGCTGCTCCCGTGAAAATAGGTGAATCAGTCATTTGTTTCCTCCGATGTTAATAATATAATCTGTTGGTTACCTGTCAATGACTCTTATAAAAGTAAAGAAGAGTCATAACAATCCGTCATGACTCAACACTAACAAAACATGTATTTCATGACAGCCCTCCGCCCTTTCAGGCGACAGTCCGACGGATATTATCCGAAGTCCCAGCCAAAACAAATTCAGGAAAACTTGTTCCGCTTCGGCGGCTTCCCCTTTCATCCCGGGATTCCTGTCCCGGTTCGGGATTACTGATGTCAGCCGCAACCTCTATCGTGAAATTAAGATAGCACAACTCATAGTACAATGCAACAAAAAAATATTTTTTTTATATGCATTTTTGCTACCAGATAAAATTGGATTTCAATGCTTCCCCATTATCAATGAGCAGAGCCTCCCCTGTCATGGATCTGTTCACACATGTCAGAAAATATGCCCATTCTGCCATTTCTTCCGGCTCAGCCCACCTGCCCAGAAGAGATTCGTCAAGCACGGCTCTGTACAGTTTCTCATCATCAAGGATATGACGGTTGAGATCAGTGATCACTCCCCCCGGACATATACTGTTTGCAGTAGCTTTATACTTTGCAAGCCTCAGGGCAAGGTTCTTAGTGTATGCTATCATGCCCCCCTTTGATGCTGCATAATGTGGAAATTCCGAACCTGTAACACCGGAGGCCGATGCAACATTCAATACCGAACGGATATGTCCCTGGTCTGCATAGTGTTCACATACAGCTATGGATGCCGTAAGATTGACAGCTATATCCTCCTCGTTCATTTCCTGACATCCTGCACAGTTTACAAATATTTCCACTCCGTCTACATCGGGATAATCACGATTTCTTATGTCATGCACTACGTGCATATAGTGTTCATCATTGATAATTCCCGGCTTTACGTCCATGCCCACAACGGTATGTCCTTCTGTCAGATATTTTCTGCAGACAGCACTTCCTATTCCTCCGGACGCTCCTGTTACAAGTACTTTCATATTTTCCACCCTGCCGCAATGTTATTCACATATTTTTCAGCTTATTGAGCCGCAGCTGTATTTTGCGGCATATGTTACAAGATATTCCCTGCCTGTATTGTTCTTCATCCATTTCTGTGAAACCCGGAAACCTATCGGTGAAAATATCACTTCACACAGAAGTTCAACAACGGCACCTGTAACCGCACACATTAAACACTGCAGCAGACTCCATCCAAAGAAATTCAGAGAGACAATAAGAGCAAAACATAAGTTGTCCACAAACTGACTGACAAACGTAGAAATATATGATCTCAGTGCAAACTCTCCGAAGCCTTTTTTCTTTATTTTTTTACCTATAAGCCAGTTCAGGCTGTTATTGACCAGGGACGATACCAGAAATGCTATCGCTGAACCCAGGACCACATACCATGTTCCTCCGAATGTATTATCCAGGGCTGCATTAATATCCGATGAATTTTCAAAGGAGTATGACTCACCCCATACTCCCGGTATCCTGCTGCCGGCAAAAAGCATCAGGATAAAAAATACGCTGATCACCAGAGCCTCTACTGAAAGCAGCGTAGCTGCTCTGGGTCCGTAGTGACGGGCGATCATGTCCATTATCAGAAATGTCAGCCAGGAAAAAATAATGCCGCAGTCAAGTGCAAGCCATGAAACATGAAGATCTATGCTCTTATTTGCCAGAAGGTTCATGGAAACAACAGACATAACAAAAAGAGCAAAGACAATACCGGGTATATTCCTCTGCAGAACAAGCATTTCTTTAATTATGTTTTTGAATTTCATAATGAGAATCTCCCTTGTATTTTTATGGATGGTTGAGCAAGGAAACATCCGGAGGGCATTATATTTATTTTATAAACTTTTGTCAACATGACATCGCATGGTTCTCTATAAAATGTACCACATACGACCCATACGTCCCGTATTAATATATCCCGATGTGAGCGATCACCTTTATAAAAATAATTCCCTGAATTCACTGAGACAATGGCAGTTTTTTACCCTGTCAGCTGCAGCAAGTGCGTTCAGTACACATTCTTCTGCGCATTCGGCAGCTGCGGCAAATGCCTGATCCAGATGATCCTCGTTGAACACCTTCTGAAGTAACACTGTCCTGCTGTCATTTCTTATGTTATCATGTGCCGTTGTAAAGCCTATTGCAATATCTCCGCTTCCATGTCCCCAGAAGCTGCCGCATCTGGCAAGTCCTGCCGCACTCCTTTTTACAACTCTTTTCAGCTGTCTGGAACATAACGGCATGTCTGTTGCCAGCACCAGCACGCAGCTTCCGCTGTCATCGGTTCTGACCATGCTGTCCAGCTTTTCCTTTATCTGCTGTCCTTTTTTCATTCCAAGGACATTCAGTTCCTCAAGGACTCCGTGGTTACATAAGGCAAGCATCCCTATGGTATATGTTCCCTCCTCGGTTTCAACAATACGGCTTGCTGTACCTATGCCGCCTTTAAGTCCGTGGCATACCATTCCTGCACCTGCACCTGCATTGCCTTCTGTAACTTCAGGATTTTCTGCATTTCTTATGGCTGACATTACCTCATCATATCCTATAACTCTCTCCCTGATATGATTCAGTGAACCGTCGTTGCATTCTCCTACCACAGGGTTGACGCTCTTCAGTTTTTCGTCATGAGCTTTGCAGATATGTGAGGTGTACTCTACCAGGGCATCATATACCAGACCGACATTCAGGGTGTTGGTCAGAGCGATAGGGGTCTCCAGCTGACCCAGTTCATCTATCTGAACAAGACCCGATGTTTTTCCGAAACCGTTTATTACCTCGCAGGCTGCCGTACAGCGATGATAGTAAATATCATCCCTGGGTATTATTACCGTGACTCCAGTGTGATGCTTACTGTCATGAAGAGTATAATGCCCGACTTTTACTCCCGGTACGTCTGTGATCGAATTATTCCTGCCCGGTTTCATTAATCCCGGTACCAGACCCCAGTCTCTTATTCTTTCTGCCATAGATTTCTCCGTATTTAATGTCTGTGGAATTCCTGCTTTTTCTGTTAATATACGCTGTAAGAGTATAAAGATATCCGTGTATGCCGGAGTTTCTCTCGCCTTGTTATGACATGGACTTATACGGACTGCCGATATCGAGTCCTTTGTGCTATCATAATACATCTTCAGGACATTGTATATCTGCAAAAAAGGAACCGTCCTCTATCCAGACAGTTCCTTCTCTTTGTACCAGCGGAGAAAGAGGGATTTGAACCCTCGCGCCGCTACTAACGACCTACTCCCTTTCCAGGGGAGCCCCTTC
>JABUTA010000077.1 GCA_021443845.1 Parasporobacterium sp. | reverse complement strand
CGCACGAAGGCATTCGGCCAGAAATACCATTTTGTCCTGCCTCCCACTCCGTCTGCGTTAAGTCCCGCCTGCCGGGCCAGGATGCCGCTTCTGAACACGTGATAATTAGTCGTGGAATAAACAATCTTTGCGTCCTTTTTCTCTTTATCAATAATATCCTTCGAGAACCTCATATTCTCAAGAGTTGTGGTGGAGCCTGTCTCCGCACGGATCATATCTTCCGGAATTCCCTTTTCCATCAGATACCGTTTCATGGCTTCTCCCTCTGATATTATCTCGTCAGAACCCTTTCCTCCGGATGGCACCAGCACAGCCTCTTTGCCGGTAGCTTCCAGCTGTTTATTCCTGAACCATAAAGCCCTGTCGACTCTTCCCTGAATAAGAGGCAGCAGTGTCCCGTCCTTTCTGATACCGCATCCCAGGATGATAATATAATCCGCATCAAAAGCCGGTACTCTTTTCGCCGCTGTCAGTCCGCATATCATGGTACTGAGCATAAATGAAAGGAACATGCCGAATAATGCAAGAAATACATACTGGATTATCTCCATCAGATAGCTTACCCCAACTGAGACATAAACATTAATGCTTCTGTAAACAATAATCGGAACATAAAGAGCCGCTGCTGCGAAGATCATCAGGGCTGCACTTATGATTATGCCCAGTACATTGACCGGTCTGAAGCCTTCCCTGGTTATGAGCCTGATATTACTTATGGTCAGGGCAATTCCGAATATGGCAATAAATGGAATAGCCGCAACAATAAAAAGGAAAAATGCCGTACGGAAATAAACTCCCAGCATGTATGATCCGCTGTTTCTGATACCCGGAAGCACCAGCAGATAGATTACTGCAAAAATAAGAGTCATACCGGTTAAAAATACGGCAATTCCTCCTTTTTGTATGGTCTTATAAGAGTAGAGATCCGTTTTTATCTTATAAACATATGATTGCAGCTGCAGAATGCTTGTAAGAAGCAGAACCGCCAGGGCAGCTGTAAATAATATATGCCACTGGCTGTTTTCAGTCCAGCCGCCGCCGTCAATCCCTGAGTATTCCAGAGAAAGAAGTCCTATACCGTTTACTTTAAGTTTGTACTCACTCTCAAAATCAATACCGTCGCTGACATACCTGATGCAAAGAGGTGTCTCGCCTTTACCCACTGCCTTAAATCTGAAAACAGTATAGCCGTCTTCCGTTTCTGTCCCTTCAAAGACCGCCACTGCCTCATCTTCAACTTCCGCCTCTGCATTTATTACCGGACGTCCTGAATTGAATATGTAATAGTTAAAATTTCCCTTATTTATCATAAATACCACCGCTGCTGCGATAACAACGGCTGCTATAAGAAAAATAATTATTCCCTTTATGATCAGATGTCCCCTGCGTCTTTGGCTGTCTTTTTTCATGAAACCTGCTCCCGTGTCCGAATACGTTTGTTCCCGGTAACTACTTTACTATATTACAGGTACGCAGACCATAGGATTTTTGATTTATCCGCAAATAATCCGGTGCTGCCGGCACCATGACCCACGTAAACTCAGCAAATGATTTAATTATCCCATATTTCTTTTCTTCATCTATTGATAGTTCTTCCTTTCTGATAATACCCAGCCTCCCTTCTGTACAGGAGACAATCACACAAAATCCGAGACATAATCCCTTGCGGTATATTGAGACATTAGCGCAAATGGTTCATACCACCAAAAGGTCTTGACGAGTTTGGTCTTGACGAATGAAATGGATTTTAGTACAATATGAAATGCGCTGCAGAAATGCAGTGTAGTTATATATTGCAAAGTCTCAGACTTTGGCTATGGAGAAATACTCAAGTGGCCGAAGAGGCGCCCCTGCTAAGGGTGTAGGTCGTTAACGCGGCGCGAGGGTTCAAATCCCTCTTTCTCCGTTCAGGAACAGGAATATATTTCCTGTTCCTTTTCTTTTCTGCCGATTTATTTTAGTTACAGCACCTGAAAATTATACACAATCTGACTTCTGTTCTCATGATTTTTACACAAAATCTGCCTGCATCCGTTTTTTTATACACAAATTGCCTTAAAACAGGTGGATAACCTAATTGTTACTTGATTATTACACAGCAATCGTATATTATTACAAAAGTATTAAGACGATTTATGTTTTATTGATATTTTTTATTAATAAATCATTTAAAACATCATTATAAAAGGTGGATTTATGAGAAAGAAAGTATTGTTTGTATCTGCTGCCTCCGCACTTGCAGTGTGTATGTGCAGTCCTTTTGCTGCTCAGGCAGGCACTCTTTCATACGGAATGTATAATGACAGTGTGATGGATCTTCAGGCTTCTCTGGCAGCATTCGGGTACTTTGATGAAGATGTAACCGGATATTTCGGTGATGTGACACAGGGTGCACTTATTGCCTTCCAGAGCGACTATGGTCTTGAAACAGACGGCATTGCAGGCCCTATTACCGCTGCATACCTTGGAATCAGCATCAGCAGTTACGGTGAAGACTCTGATGAATACGGTTATGAAGATGACAGTACATATTATGACGGATCTTCAGCGTCATTATCAAGAACTCTGGCTTACGGTGATGAGGGTGATGATGTCTACCTTCTTCAGGAACTGCTTTTTGAATACGGATTTTTCTACAGCATTCCTACCGGAGTGTTCGGAGAATTCACTGAAGCAGCCGTAACAGCATTCCAGAGCTATCTCGGCCTTGATGCTGACGGTGTTGTAGGTCCTGTCACAATTGCTGCATTGTATGGTGATACCGGTTCGGCTTCATCTTATAGTTCAGCCTCAATGGAAAACTATGTTGATTCAGTTATCTCAGCTGCATACAGCACTCCTACCACAGGAGCAGGCTACTGTGCCGCCTGGGTAAGTCAGGTATTAAGCAATGCCGGCGTTCTTACTTACAACCCCTGCAATCTCCGTTCAAGTGTATATTCATATGCAGTTACAAGCGGTCTTGCTGACAGCTGGTATTCATACGATACAGGATGGAATGCAAATGACTATTGGGCATATGTATGTACCAGCTCAGATGTTAATGACCTTCAGCCCGGTATGGTAGTAGCTTCAAGAAGCACCTATACATACCTTGGAAGCCAGTTCGGTCATGTAGGTATCTACTTAGGAGACGGTCAGGTTATTTCAAGCAATGGTTCTATCGACATCTGCAGTCTTGATGAGTGGTATCAGAAATACAACAACTCTTCACTTGGAAGTACTGTAGCGTGGGGATACATGCCATACTGACAAACAGAATATGATGGATCTTCAGGAGCTGTCAGCCGAGGCTGACAGCTCTTTTTAATGTAACTATATCTGTAAATCCCTTCTCTCATTGACAAAAACATATCCATATCTTATAAATGTTTTTATATTATTTCTGAGCCGGGAATGACGGGATCTTATGCCTGCAGACTCCGGGTCAAAAAAGGTTCAAAGGAACCGGAAAGAGGTAAACAACATGAAAGTTATAAACACTCCTGATGCTCCCGCCGCTATCGGCCCATATTCACAGGCCATTATTTCCGGAAATATGGTTTTCACCTCAGGACAGATACCCATCGTTCCTGCTACCGGCAATATTGAGGCAGATACCATAGAGGAACAGACAGTCCAGGCTATCACTAATCTGAAAGCAGTACTTGAAGCTGCAGGTTCAGACCTGACAAAGGTTGTAAAGACCACCTGCTTCCTTCAGAACATTTCTGATTTTGCGGCATTTAATAAGGTATACGCAGAATATTTTACAGGAAGACCTGCCCGCAGCTGTGTAGAAGTCGGTGCTCTTCCCAAGGGGGCTCTTGTGGAAATCGAGGTTGTAGCGGAAATCTGACGGATATTCCCGGCCATGCCGTATGTCTCTGTGAAGACACGGCATTTGCAGGCCATTTTTACCCGAAAAATTGCAGGCAGCCGGGAGGCTGCCTGCTTTCACTTCTTTTTTTTCTTAATAAAACAGCTGTTTATTACTTACGCCTGATCATCTTACCGCGTTCTCCTCTTCGACCTCATTAATAAGTTTCAGAAAATCATTTTCGATCTGTTCCATAACAAGCCTTTTGATTAAGCTGCTGACAGTTTCTTTGTTAAAGGCCGCATAGCGTTTTATAAGCGCTCCGTCCAGATCTTCTACTCTTATGGTAATAATCAATGCATTCAACCTCCTTCCTTCAGCATTAGCGAAACATTATCATTCATGCTGTAATACAAGGAGGTCTCTGTAATAACTTACCTGTTACCTGCTATATTTTCCTGATTTGTTGATTTTCCGGCCTTCATTCTTTTTATCAGCACTTCTCCGTTTTCCTTCAGCCATCTGTGACATGCATGATAATCCGGATAATATTTAAGTACTTCTCTGTAAAACCTGTCGGAGTGGTTCATTTCCTTAAGATGACAGAGTTCATGGACCACAACGCTGTCCAGCACCTCCGGAGGGGTCATCATCAGCAGGCAGTTGAAGCTCAGGCTGCCTTTTGCACTGCAGCTTCCCCATCTTCCTGACTGACTTCTGATGCTTATCCTGCCGTAGGATACTCCCATAATATCAGCGTAATGCCTCACTCTTTCCGGAATCACATTACCGGCTTCATCTTTCAGCCTTTTAATATCTGCTTCTGTCAGAGCTCCATACTCCTGAACTGCATCCCTGCAGGCTTCAGAACGGCTCATGTGCTTCAGGATCCAGCTTCTGTGGGCTTTAATAAAACTGCATATATCCTGTCCGCTGCATCTCAGTGGGGCTCTCACAATAAGCTCTCCGTCCCTTATTTCCATGGCAAGAGTTCTTCTGCGGCTCCTTACCAGTCTGTAGGTAATTCCTTCAGCTGCTCCTTTATTTTCTGTTTTCTTTTCTGTGTTTTTTCTTATCATATATCTGTTAACTGCATTCCGTTGACAGGGTCTTCCCCGTATGATATCCGGGATTGCCTCCTGCTGAACATTGTGTGAATCTGCATATATAAAAACTGCCGGGGCAATGTTCATAGAATCATTACGAATGAATCACCTCGGCAGTATCTGCATTATCATTATATTATTAATAACTGTTCCGGAATTTTCATCAGTACAGCGGGGTTTTGTATCCCGGATATCTGTCAAACCACAGCTTTGCACATTCATCATATGATGCGAATGCCGGATCTCCTCTGTGATCCTCCAGATCATACATTTCCTTCAGGTCTTCTCCCAGATCTCTCGTAAACTTTACGCTGCCGGAAATATTCAGATGCTGCCAGTCTGCACATTCAGTCTGGTAATCAATGGGAGGACGGTTTTCCGGGAGGTTATAGTTTATTCCCGTAATACCATATTGTTCGGCAATCTCAAATGCCTTGCAATAATACAGATGGTCATGCTTATAATCTGCATTGGGATAACCTATCAGAATTACTTCCACGTCATTATCGATACACAGCTGAAGGATTTTCTCGAAGAATTCCATCTCATGTTCATTTACATAATTCGGAGTCTTGAACTCAAAATTAATGTTCGGGGTGTCATGAGCTGCTGTCTCATCCTTTTCCACATAACCCTTCCAGCTGCTGCCTCTGTTGCCGTATTTAGGAGGCACATCAAAGTCAGAGGTCTTTATTTTATAATAGTTCGTATGCACCTGGGGAAATCCCAATGCAAAGCTTATAAAATCCTCAGGCTCAACGCACTCATAAATGGTCTGCAGCCTTGTTATGGGATTGAGTATTCCGTATGAACACAGAACCGTTCTTGTACGGTCCACCTTATCATCCAGATATGTCATAGCCTTAATATCCAGCAGTACCAGCTTCGGTTTCTGCACTCTTAAGGCTTCCTTCAGGTATGCATATGTACTCCAGAATGGCTGCTCTGCTGTAGCCAGGTCATAGCATGCTATGCCATATTCATTCCAGAGAATATTGGTATTAAGGTTTGTGTAGGTAAGACTGGTTCCCACTGCCAGCACATCAACCGTTCCTGCAGGCACGCTGTAGTAATTATACATGCTGCAGATACCGTAAATATACTTGGGGGTCAGTACAAACAATGCATATGTCAGAATGATCAGCATTGCAGCAATAAATCCAGCCAGTCTCAGCCAGAATCTTCTTTTTCTGCGCTCCTCCCGGGTTTTTTTAGGTTTTTCCGGTTTGTTTCCGGTAACCTCAGAAGCAGCCCCTGCAGTGATATTTTCCGTATCAGTACACTTTTCAGGAGTGTAATTCTCATTCTTCATAAATTACCTCCTAAAAATGTGTGTACAGGAATGCTGTTGCATCATAATCTGCCCCATAGCATCCGAAAATCACAATTGCAAGAATAAGGAAAATCAGCACCGGCCAGCGGACATAAAACGGTGCTCTGGCCAGCTTCATATTAATATCCGGTTTCCTTTCGCAGATAATGTCCACTATGATAAGAACCACAACTGCCAGCCCGGCTACCTTCCATACTATTGCGTAGGTGATATCAGTAAACTGAGCCCAGCCATTGGCAAAGCTCCAGTTTCTGAAGGTTGCTCCCAGAAGGCCGAAGGCCTCCTTCGGTGTGGCTGTGATCGCAAAATACTGTGCCAGGAGCACCAGGATCCAGGTTCTCACAAGGGTAAAGGCTTTCCAGAAAACATTCTTTTCATTGACTCTGAACTTCTTTTTAAGCTTCTTGAATGCAGGCTCCAGCAGCAGTTCAATACCCATGGTAAGGCCGAAATACAGTCCGTACAGGACAGCATTAAGATTGGCCACGTGCCATATACCTATAAGGAAGAAAATGACAATTGTGGAAATGGTAGCGGGAAAATACCGGCCTGCTTTCTTGCCGAACAGCTTCTTTCCGGCTTTTGCCAGCCATATACCGAATCCGCTGGTGGTAATGGTATAGAACACGTAATTCCTGAACCAGTTTCCCAGGGAAATATGCCATCTGCGCCAGTATTCGGCAACACTGAATGAAAAGAATGGACGCCTGAAGTTCTCTGCCATATCGATGCCCAGCATCTTCGCTGCACCTCTGATCACATCCATTCCTCCTGAAAAGTCACAGTACAGACGGATAAGGTAAATGATCACTGAAAGCAGTATGAACCAGCCTCTGTTATTTGTACTGACAGCACTGTTAACCGCAGCAAGATTATCTGCGATTATCATTTTCTTGAACAGACCCCAGAGTGCGATCTGTACACCTGCCGTAAAATTATCAGGATCAAACCTGTGGCCCTCTTCAAGCTGGGGCATCAGCTGTGTGTACTGGGCAATAGGACCCTGGGTCATCTGAGGAAAAAATGATGCGAACAGAAGAAACTTCAGCGGGTTTCTGGCCGGCTCTGCTTTGCCCCTGTAGATATCGATCATATATCCGACACACTGGAATGTGAAATACGAAAGTCCCAGAGGCACTATTATCGCCAGTCCCGGAGATGATGTGAACAATGCTCTTATGGCATCGAAATACTTGGAAAATGCCATTGCTCCCAGAGGCAGAATAATGGATGCTGCCAGCAGGAGCTTTCTGTATATCTTTATTTTCCGGGAAGCACAGACCTTTTTATCAGCTTCCGCCGGAGCTGACGAAGCAGTCTCTGCTCCGGCTTCTTCTGCCGCAGCTGCAGCCCTTTCCTTCAGCAGCAGATTATGCTGCCAGATGGATGATCCGTAGGACAGGGCAGCAGTCAGAACAAGCCACAGGCTTCCCTGCCATCCTGCAAAACCATAGAAAACCCCACTGGCGGCAAGAAGAACACACCAGCGGATCTTAAGGGGCACAATATAATAAACTATTACTGTTGCAAGAACAAATACAACGAACTCAAGAGAGAGTATGTTCATTCCGCCACTCCTGTTTTATGCGAACTCGGTCCATTTTTCCGTTGCCGGTTTCGGGAAGTTCATCCCTGTGAATGTAAATATCCGGCATCATATATTTAGGAAGCTTCTTCTTGATGCTTCTTGACCGCG
>JABUTA010000076.1:23088-24772 GCA_021443845.1 Parasporobacterium sp. | reverse complement strand
ATATTATTGTTCATGTATTTATACCTCTCTGTACCCGAAATCAGCCTCATGCTGCGATTTCGATAAATCTTCTGTCACATTGTACTTCATATACGGAATTTTGTAAAACCGGTATCACATCAAAATAGTGCGGATCAGAACACAGGCATGATTTATTTTCTTAAATAGCTGTGCTTATTTCCGCTGTTATGTTAAAATCAGCAGAATCAACAAAAAGAAAGGCTCAATGATTCAATGAAAAAAACCACATCTGTTCTGATCACGATTTTATCCGCAGTTATGCTGATCAACCCATTCAAAGTTTTTGCGGAAGCCGTATCACCTTACTATTCATCCCCCGAAGAAGTTACAGCTGAAAAGCTCAGAGAATTAACAACCCCTGCCTGTATTCTGAATATCAGCAGCGGGTTCAGTATGACTGTTGCAGCTTTACCGGCGGATGCAGATAATGCTTACAAAGCTACAATGGTTTATAAACTTACGGATGGTCTGATGGAGAGTTCTTCAACCACAGAACTGGGTTCGGAACTCATTTCAAAGGACTATTTCTCATCTGATCCTTCAGACCGGGTTTTGTATAGATGCGAGGGTTCAAAAATCGATGCAGAGATGGTTGATTCAGCTTATATAGATTCCCTGTTCGAAGACTCTCTGCTGTTCAAAACAAATAAGCCCCTTACCGTCAATTCCGTGACTGAAAATAACGGCAGGTACACAGCTGATGTAAGTGTGGGATCTGAAGCAAGGGCTGTTATTGAAATTGATCCGGTGTCCGGACTGCTCGAACATATTGCACTTGAGGACACTCGGTCATATGAGTTTGATTTTGCTTATGATGAGAATATTGATATAGACCGTTCTCCGAAGACGATGTTCCTCGCAACCGGAAGGGATCCTGTAAATCCGGATGAAATTCCGGCCGAAGAGGCGGACGAAGAACTCTATTCACAGCAACTTGTTTTCAGTACCAGGGATTATAACGGTAATCCTGTTACTGAAGATATCATGAAAGATGCCAAAGTAGTCCTTCTGAACTTCTGGGAGCCTTACTGCGGACCTTGTGTCATTGAAATGCCTGACCTTCAGAAGCTGTATGACAAATACAAGGATCAGGGCCTTCTTGTGATCGGTGTATATGCATCTGATGACGAAGAAGCCGGATATATTGTGGAAGATCTGAAAATCAGCTATCCGATTCTGAAAAAAACGGAAGCCTTTGAACCATATACATCATCATATGTTCCTACCACAGTTCTGCTGGATAACAAAGGAACAATGCTGCCCGAAACCGGACAATATGTAAATTCCCGCAGCTTTGACGGCTGGGAATCACTCGTTGTGCCATTTCTGGAGCAGCCGTGAAAAGTATCGGTTCTTTATAACATACAGTACTGCAAAACGTACGGAGATGCTTAATATGAAAACTCGTACAATAACATTAATCCTCCTGGCCGCAGGGGTTCTCCTCATAGGGGCAGGGCTTTTCCTGGGACAGAACACAAACGTTCTGAACAAAGCTGTAATTATATGTCTGGAGTGTGTGGGAATTGGGTAAAAAACTGAGACTGGTCATCCAGGGGGTGGCCGCATTGATACAGAACGCAAATTTCAAAGGTTTTTTCACAGGCAAGATATATGAGGGGCCTGTAAAAAATGTATGTGTTCCGGGACTTAACTGTTATTC
>JABUTA010000076.1:15074-23010 GCA_021443845.1 Parasporobacterium sp. | reverse complement strand
CTTACTATGTGGTAGGACTTCTTATATTTTTCGGTGTACTCCTCGGAAGGCTGATATGCGGATTTATCTGTCCCTTCGGTCTTTTACAGGATCTTCTTTATAAGATTCCTTTTTTCAGAAAGATAAAGACATTCAAAGGTGATCGTATTCTGCGAAAGCTGAAATATGTGATACTTATTGTGATGGTCATTATCCTTCCGATTGTTGTGAAACTGACACCCGTATTCTGCAAATATCTGTGTCCTTCCGGCACACTGTCCGGAATACTGCTGGCATTATCCGATAATTCTCTTTTTCAGCTGTTCGGAAGCAGGTTTGCATGGAAAGCATGTATTCTGGGGATAGTTGTTCTGGCAAGCATTGTCATATCCCGCCCCTTCTGCAGATATCTGTGTCCTTTAGGAGCTCTTTACGGACCTTTCAACAAGATCTCCGTCATCAGAATGAAAGTGGATTCAGGCAAATGCATACACTGCGGCGTATGTTCTTCAGTCTGCGGTATGGCTGTGGATCCTTCCGTAAGTCCCAACAGTACCGAGTGTATCCGATGCGGTCAGTGTATCAGTTCCTGTCCTTCAAAAGCTATTGCTTATACTACAGTATTTTCTTCTGACAGCCGTATATGCGGCAAAGTAAAAAATCCTGAAGTTCTTACCGCTGTTTCCCCCGGAACCGACGGCCGGAAGCACTGAGTCCCCGCTGTCATTATTGTGCAAATCTGACAAAACCCTTTATTACGCCCCTGACTCATATATCACAGGTGCTGTTTTGCAGCACCGACGCTTGACAACGTCTGTCAGTTAGCATAGACTAACCGACGTGAATTATATGCATTTACTACTCTGAAGGTGATATACATATGACCCTTAAAGATCTGAAAACCGGCGATACCGCCGTTATAGATACAGTAGGCGGCGACGGTGCCCTCAGGCAGCATTTCCTGGATATGGGAGTGATTCCCGGAGTTGAAGCTGCAGTGATCAGGTTCGCTCCGATGGGAGACCCCATGAGTATCCGCATACACGGATACGAACTGACCCTGCGCCTTTCCGAAGCCGAAAAGATAGCTGTGCGGGAAGTGCGTCACTGCGGTGCCGCAGGCTGTACACAATTCAGTGATTCTTCCTGCGTTAACCCGACATACAGTACCTGCCTTACCTCTGGATGCGGCAGGTGTCCCCGAGCCGAACATATGCAGTCAGTTCCTGCAGCGAAACGCATAAGAAAAACCAGTCACCCCCATCTGGGTGAAAAAGGCATCCACCATGACCGTAAAACCGAGCATCCTCTGGCCGATGACCATGTTCTTACCTTTGCTCTGGTAGGCAACCAGAACTGCGGCAAAACCACTCTGTTCAACCGCCTCACCGGCTCCCATCAGCACGTGGGAAATTTCCCCGGAGTAACAGTTGACCGTAAGGACGGTTCCATCACAGGTTACCCGAGGACCTCCATTACTGATCTTCCGGGCATTTACTCCATGTCTCCTTATACAAGTGAAGAACTTGTTTCCAGAAATTTTGTACTGGACAGCAGACCTGATGCAATAATAAATATTGTTGATGCCACCAACATCGAGCGCAATCTCTATCTGACCATGCAGCTGCTGGAGATGGATATACCCATGGTAATAGCCCTCAATATGATGGATGAACTTACCGGAAACGGAGGTTCCATAGATGTAAATGCCATGGAATCATACCTGGGAGTTCCTGTAGTTCCCATTTCTGCTGCCAAAAACAGCGGTATAGAAGAGCTAATCTCCCATGCAATCCACATAGCAAAATACCAGGAACCACCTGTAAAAAAAGATTTCTGTTCAAAAGAGGATTACGGAGGCTCAGTTCACCGCTGCCTTCATGCAGTTATTCATCTTATAGAGGATCATGCCGAAAATGCAGGTATTCCCGTAAGGTTTGCCGCAGGCAAGGCAATCGAAGGTGATGCTCTTATTATAGAAAAGCTTGTTCCGGACAAAAACGAAACAGAACTTCTGGAGCATATCACCCTTCAGATGGAAAAGGAAAGAGGTCTGGACAGAAGTGCAGCTATAGCAGACATGCGTTTCAGATTCATTGACAAAGTATGCAGGGAATGTGTCAGGAAACCGAAGGAATCCAAAGAACGGGCCAGAAGTGAGAAGATCGACCGCATTCTCACAGGAAAATATACTGCCATTCCGGTATTCATTGCCATAATGGGCCTGATATTTTTCCTGACCTTTAATGTTATAGGTGCATGGCTTCAGGAACTTCTCGGATCAGGGATCGCTGCACTTACCGACCTGGTCGATACGGGACTCACTGCAGCAGGTGCCAGTACTTTTATCCACAGTCTCGTTATTCAGGGTATATTCAACGGCGTGGGCAGTGTCCTCAGCTTTCTGCCCATCGTGGTGGTCATGTTCTTCTTTCTGTCAATACTCGAAGACAGCGGCTATGTGGCCAGAGTTGCCTTCTTCATGGATAAGCTGCTGAGAAAGCTTGGCCTCTCAGGCCGCAGCATCGTTCCCATGCTCATCGGTTTCGGCTGCACGGTTCCGGCGGTCATGGCTACACGCACCCTTCCCTCGCAGCGGGACAGGAGAATGACCATAGTTCTGACACCGTTCATGAGCTGTACTGCCAAGCTTCCGGTATACGCATTTTTTGTAAATGCCTTTTTCCCGAAGCAGGGGGGCCTTGTGATGATCGGGCTGTATGTTCTGGGAATCCTCATCGGGATACTTACGGCAATTATCAATAAAAAGTTTGTTTTCAAAGGTGAAGCCGTGCCTTTTGTAATGGAGCTTCCCAACTACAGACTTCCCAGCCTTCGCAGTACTCTGCAGCTCATGTGGGAAAAATCAAAGGATTTTCTCCAGAAAGCTTTTTCCATCATACTCATTGCCTCCATCGTTATATGGTTCCTACAAAGCTTCAGGCCCGACCTGACTCTGGCAGAGGATTCCTCCCAGAGCATCATGGCCGCTGTTGCCGGTTTCATTGCCCCTGTTCTTAAACCACTGGGTCTGGGAGACTGGCGTATCGTAACCGCTCTCATCAGCGGCTTTATTGCAAAAGAAAGCGTGGTTTCCGCTCTTCAGGTTCTGTTCGGAGCTGCAGCCCTGTCATCAGCTCTCACACCTGCGGCAGCAGGAACAATGCTTGTATTCTGCCTCCTATACACCCCCTGCATAGCCGCAATAGCCGCAGTCCGCAGGGAACTGGGCAGGCATTTTGCAGTAGGCCTGGTGTTTGTACAATGCGGGATTGCCTGGATTGCCGCCTTCATCTTCAGAATGATATGTACGCTGTTCGGAGCCATATAGAAGACCGGAAAAACTATGAATGCAATAGATATAATTATACTGATACTGATTCTTGCTGCAGTATCCGGTGCAGTGCTCATACTTATACACAGGAAAAAAAACGGTACCGGATGCTGCGGTACCGGATGCCCGGGAAACTGCAGCAGATGCAGCAGACATCACATAGATCATAATAATAGCTGCCGCCGCCGATGATATATCCGGTTGCAGATCATTGATACAGGAGGAAATACTATGGAAAAACCGGTTCCTTCAATGGACCTCTGGCTCCGTGAGGCTAAAGCCTCGGAAAATGCAGATAAGATCGGTATGTACCTGACTCATAACGGAGTGGTAAGATCCACATCCCGGGCACAGGCAAGGAACACCGAGGGAGATACCCGCCCGGTTACAGGCATGCTGTTTTCATATGACCGCAAAAAGCTGGATGCTGCAGTTGATAAAGCCCTTGGAATGGATGGCATATATTACGTAAAAGTATGGCTTAACGAAGGCATCCTGAAGAGTGGTGACGACATTATGTATGTTCTTATCGGAGGAGACATTCGTCCCCACACAGTTGACTGTCTTCAGAGCCTCGTAGGCACTATCAAAAATACCTGTGTCACAGAGCAGGAGCTTCATTGATATTTCCGGCAGTTTATCCTTTACTTCCGGCACGGAGCGTGTTTTTCGCACCGTGACAGCAGGATTTTCAGACTATGATAAACAGACTGGATAAATACGTAAAACTGAATATCGGCTCGCTGAATCCCGAAATATCCGGAGAATGCAGGCTTATCAGCAGGATGCTGACTTCATCCGGATGCTGCAGGCATCCTGATGAAAAGCTCAGACCCGGAAGCCTCATATGCATGACAGGTTCAGCCGGACTTGCAGGAACACACATTATTGCAAAATATCATCCGGAGCTGCTCCGGAACAGGTTCCCTGCCCGCATGGTCGTCCGGGCAGCCGGTCTTATTAATATGATGCAGTCGGCCCCCCACCAGGATACTGACTGCACCGGTTCCGTACCGGCAGCAGTGTACCCTGTTTCGGAAAAAGGCATTTATCAGAGTCTTTTTGAACTCAATAAAAGTACCGGGGCAGGGTTTCATATTGATATGACCAGAATTCCGATTTCCCAGACCACCGTCGAGTTCTGTGAACACCTGGAGCTCAATCCTTACAATATGCTGTCGTGGAGATCCCGGATAATGGTATTCGAAAGTTACTCTGAGGCTCGCACTTTTGCCTCTGGGAATAACCTTATTTTCCATGAAGACAAAGTCCCTCCATCAGACTCTTCCTCCCGTTCCATGACACTGATAGGCATGACAGACAGCTCTCCTGATATGTTGCTGCTTGCATATGATGGAACTGCTGCTCTGCTGAACCGGCCCCGGCCGGACGAAATACTCAGAGTGCTTTTATATAACAGTGCTTGAATCCGGAATCATACAGACTTTCCGGACATACTTATAAATCATAACTGCTGCATACTACTGAAATTTATGACTCTGCTTGAAGAATACTATAATAAATTCAATGAAGAAAAACGGTTGGATTCCCGGCACGGAAGGGTGGAATTTGTGATTTCCATGAAATACATCCACGATTATCTTAAGCCCGGTGACAGAATCCTGGATATAGGTGCAGGCACCGGCAGATACAGCATCCCCCTGCATAATGAAGGCTATGATGTGACTGCCCTTGAGCTTGTGCAGCACAATCTTGGAATAATGAAGCAGAAATGTCCTGAACTGAAGGCATTTAAAGGCAATGCATTGAAGCTGAAGCGTTTCCAGGATGATTCCTTTGATCTGATACTGCTGTTCGGTCCCATGTATCACCTGCTGAGTTTTGAAGAAAAACTGCAGGCTCTTAATGAAGCAAAGAGAGTGACCCGTCCCGGTGGTATAATACTGGCCGCCTACGTCATGAATGACTACAGTGTAGTCACATACGCTTTCAAAGAGCAGCATATCCTGGAATGCATCAGGGAAGAACGGCTCAGCAAAGACTTCCGTATGCAGCCGAAAGAAGGGGATCTTTATGATTATGTCCGGATGGAAGATATTGACAGACTGAACCAGACCGCCGGACTTACCAGAGTAAAGATTCTTTCTCCGGACGGTCCCGCCAATTATATGCGGCCTTTCCTGAACAGGCTTACAGAGGAAGAATTTGCCTTCTTCATCGATTATCAGATGGCGGTCTGCGAACGTCCTGACCTGTTAGGTGCAGGTGCCCATACCGTGGATATCCTCAGAAAATAAAACAACCCGGGGTTCTGAAACCCCGGGTTATATTGTATCCGGCTTATTTTTACTTCATCATTATTATCAGCACTATGGCGAAAGTAACTATAAGAGCTCCTATCAGGACCTTAAGTCCTACATTAAAAGCTGCCTTGTCATTTACGGCATTCGACGGCTCTGCCAGTCCTGACTTTCTGAAAGCCTTTGCAACCGGTTTATACAGGAGGAATGATATTCCGGCATTTACGAATCCCTTTGCCAGATTGAACGGCAGGAATACGGGAACCAGCATCCCGGCTACAACTTCCCTGGAAACTCCCATATATAAAGGTGTGATCGCATAATTCCATCCGACCATTGCTGCCGTCATAACTGCAATACCTACACCCAGACCTATAAGAGCCCTTGCCCGTGTCCTTTTTACACGATAAATGATAACTGCTGGAAGTGCAAATCCGCAGGTAGCCAGGACATTCATCAGAAGTCCTATCCATCCTGTTGAGCTGATGGTAAACATCTCAATTACCGAAACCAGTACCGTAATGATCAGTGATGCTACAGGTCCTGTCATAAAACCTGCAATGGCGATGACTGCATCTTTCGGATCATAACTGAGAAAGCCGGCAATATTTGGGACCAGACGTCCCAGCAGCACTGCCACAAAGGATATGGCTGTAAGCATTCCTATAAGCACCAGCTTCTTTGTGGAAAATCCTGATTTACTCATGACCTTTTCTCCTTTTCATACAATAAAAAATCCCGAAAGATACATCTCTCGGGCGAAAAATAGACAAACAACTATTAATTCTTCTTTCATCCAGACTTTACTGTCGGTCTCGGAGTTGCACCGAGTCAGCATAAATATTAATCACGCTTCGTGTATTAAAACGAGCCGGCATAATTAATATTACGCTCGCGGACTTTACCGCCGGTCGGGAATTTCACCCTGCCCTGAAGATATATTTTCTGTCAGCAAATATATCAAATCAGGGCAGGTTTTTCAATACTTAAATTTTTCCTACTTTATCAGTGTGGCACTTCTTTTTGCCGCAGCCGCTCTTTTGAGAAAAAGTCTCATTATCCTTTCTCCTTCAAGGGATAATCAGGTAAGAATTAAAAATGAAATATGGCTGTCCCATAAAAAGTACAGGGGGCTTTATATACTGGGTATAGGAGCGGTTGCCATTTCGGTCCTTATATCTTTTTCCGGGATTTTTGACATAAATGCCAGATCAGATGATCTGCCTCAGAGTCTCTGGGTTGATTTTAAGGCCTCTGATGAAAGCAGAATTTTAATTAAAAATGACTGTGTATATGAAATTGATGACATGGTAAGAATGGAAATTCCGGCAGAGGTTTTGGGTGAGGAAGAGCTGTCCATACAGGTTTTTGCCACTGATACCAAGGGCAACAGATATTTAAGCAGAAAGTTTAAGGTCAGGTCACACAAATAGGTATATCTGGTGTATAATTCATCTTAGACCACAAGAAATGGAGGTTCAGGATTAATTATGTACAGGGATAATACCAAAGTTATACATATAGGAGACCGGGTAATTGGAGGAGGCAATCCTGTTCTTATTCAGTCCATGACCAATACTCCCACAGAGGATGTGGAGGCAACGGTCAGTCAGATACTGAGGCTTGAGGAGGCCGGGTGCGAAATCATACGCTGCACCTGCCCAACACCAGAGGCTGCAAAGGCAATCGGCGAAATTAAGAAGAGAATTCACATTCCCCTTGTGGCTGACATACATTTTGATTACAAAATGGCCATCGCTGCCATCGAAAACGGGGCTGACAAAATCAGAATTAACCCCGGCAACATTGGCGGACAGGACAAGCTGTCTTTGGTAGTAGACTGCGCTAAGGAAAGAAACATTCCCATAAGAGTGGGAGTTAATTCCGGTTCTCTGGAGAAGGAGCTGGTAGAAAAATATAAGGGTGTTACTGCAGAAGGAATAGTAACAAGTGCCCTGGACAAGGTCAGAATGATTGAAGAAAGGGGCTATGACAATATAGTCATTTCCATTAAATCTTCCGATGTACTCATGTGCATAAAGGCTCATGAAATACTTGCAAGTAAGACGAATTATCCTCTTCATGTGGGAATTACCGAAGCCGGAACCCTCTACAGCGGAAATATCAAGTCAGCTGTGGGACTTGGCATTATTCTTAACCAGGGAATAGGTGATACCATAAGAGTTTCCCTTACAGGAGACCCTGCAGAAGAAATAAAGTCTGCCAAGTTAATCCTTAGAACTCTGGGCTTGAGAAAAGGCGGTATTGAGGTGGTTTCCTGCCCTACCTGCGGAAGAACCAGAATCGATCTTATTGGTCTTGCCAACCAGGTTGAGACCATGGTGGCAGGCTATGACCTTGA
>JABUTA010000076.1:12651-14663 GCA_021443845.1 Parasporobacterium sp. | reverse complement strand
ATTAATGATTATTCTTCAACTTCATCAATATCAAAGATTACTGTTGAATATCCGTCTCTCGGAACGATAGTTGCGTGAACCGGATACGGAAGCTTGGACTCAATGAGTTTCTTATTCTTTCTGGTGATACCGCGGACCATTGCATTTACTGCAGGTCCTTCGTCGATCTGAACTACAGCCAGAACGTATGGCTTGATATCTTCCATTTCAGGACGGCGGGTAATAGGAGATGACATTACGAACTGAAGCATTTTTCCTTTAGCTTCGATCTCGATCCATTCCATTTCAGTGCTGCCGCAGGTATTGCATGCAAGAAGCGGAGGCCATTCGATAGCACCACAGTCTTTACACTTACGAGCTGTGATCTTACCCTGTTCCAGGTTATCATAATATGTCTTAACGATTCTTTCTAATTTAACGCCCATGACGATCCTCCATTATTCTTTTGTACGTAAAATGATAGCAGCAAGGTTCTGGGCACCGCCGAAACCTCTGATGAATGTTGTCTTTGGAAGTTTGTTGATCTGATGCTCCCCTGCTTCACCGCGCATCTGAAGTACTGCCTCGTAAATATCAGCTACACCGCTGGCTGCATGAGCATGACCAAATGAGCATCTGCCGCCGTTTGTATTGATAGGCTTGTCTCCGTCGTAGGATGTTCTGCCTTCGATGAAATACTTCCAGCCTTCTCCCTTTGGAAGATATCCTGAGCATTCTGCTGCAATAAGCTGTGAGGTAATGAAAAAGTCATTTGTCATAAGAAGGTCTATTTCTTCAGGCTTAACTCCCGTAAGTTCATATACCTGTCTTGTAGCTTCAAGTGTTCCGTAAAGTTCTACGTGAGGCTGGTTTGCTTCACGGGTTGCGTTGCCGATACCGAGAACTTCGATAGGTTTCTTTGATGTGAACTGAGAGGCCATTTCTGTCGGGCATACGATGAATGCTGCTGCACCGTCGCACTTAAGTTCAAGACCCGGAGCTCTTAAGTTGCCTGTCATCTTCGGGAAGTTTTCCTTCATGAATTCAAGAGTGTTTTCATAGCCTGCTTCCCTGGCCATTTCTTCGTATGTCTTACGTGCAAGGGCAAGAGGGTTCTTGGCTGCCGAACGACGGCTGTTGCATGCCATTGAAAGGAGTGTGTCGTCCATTTCTTCATCTGTTAAGCCATAGGTCTGCTTGTACCATGCAGCACCGTCATCCTGATGAAGGTTAGGTCCGCACATCATTGCACGGGTATATGCTCTGTCATAGATCCACTTAAGAGATTCCTGGAACAGCGCGTCATCGAATTTCTTTCTGAAATGAGCAGGTTTGTCAATATCAGCTATGGCATCACCCATCTCAACACAGCCTGAAAGAACAACATTGTATTTGCCTGATGCTACTGCGTTTACTGCCTGCTCAAGAGCAAGGTATCCTGTACAGCATGCTTCTGAATGATGGATGGAGCCTTTGCCTCTCATACCGAACCATTCTGAAACCTGAAGGTTAGGAGTAATATAGTTTGATCCGTTGAAGGGGCTTGCCTGTCCGTGGAAATAATATTCAACGTCCTTCGGGGTAACGCCTGCATCTTCCATTGCCTTTAATGCAGCATATCCGAATAATTCACCTTCTGTCAGGCCTGCGGTTTCCGGGTTGTCAAGTGTGTACATGAACGGTGTACATCCGACACCTATGATGGATACACTTCTGCTGTAAGGATGGAGCGTTGTCTGGTTAATATTGTTTTTTGGGTCCATGATTTCCTCACCTTTCTCTCACTTTATCATTTTATTACCATAAATCCTGTTGATTCTGCCTCACCGATCCCGGGGCATTTGTCAGGGTCTATTTACAAACACAACCATTGTACACAATTACATACAAAAATTCCATAGTAAATTTTATCAATAATTGTTCATCCTGCTCACATGCAGGGCATATCTCTCCTGACGGATAGCTGCGCCTGCTGTTCATGGGATGCTTTTGTACAGCCGCTGACAGGCCGGACCATTCGAAGAAAACTCCTG
>JABUTA010000076.1:0-11284 GCA_021443845.1 Parasporobacterium sp. | reverse complement strand
TTACTCTATAGGAGATACCCTGACCACATCCAAGGAGAAATTTACATTTGAAGGCATCCCCACATTTGCACCTGAACACTTTGCCAGATGCTTCCTTACAGACTCCATGAAGAGAAAACAGTTTGTGAAGGGCATGACACAGATTGCCCAGGAAGGTGCCATCCAGATATTCCAGGAATACAAGGGCGGTATGGAAGAAGTGATCATCGGCGTTGTAGGCGTGCTGCAGTTTGATGTAATGAAATTCCGTATGCAGAGTGAGTACAATGTCGAGATCAGACTGGAGAATCTTCCTTATGAGTACATCAGATGGATTTCCAACCCTGATGAAGTGGATGTACCCTCCATTAACGGTACCAGCGATATGAAACGTATCATAGATATGAAAGGCAATCCTCTGCTGCTGTTCATAAATGACTGGAGCATCAAGATGGTGCTGGACAGGAACCCTAAGCTTCAGCTGGCAGAATTCAGCCGTAACTGAGTTTATCTTCGGCTGCCTGACAATTCCGTCAGCCATTATCTGCACGGTGTGATGATCAGATATCCCCCGGGGCAGACACTTCAATACAGCATATCGGTTTGCATTTAAAACCGGATTAAATAAGAAAGCGGGTCGGATACAGAATCCTTCCCGCTTTCTTAATTATCTCCACAACAATCCATGAAAAAACTTTTGTATAAAATAGCATCCTTACCTTAAGCCTGACTTAATCAGAACCGTCAAAACCAACGAATTTTTAATTTTTTCCCTTTTGCCCTTATTTCTCGTTAAATTTTGTGAATTATTACTAATGATTTTTCCGTTTTTTTATTCAACTTTTGTTGAAAGCCTACTATATAAATGGTAAAATAACCTAGTCTTATCAGCAAAAGACAAAAAACTTTTTTTACTATTTAGGAGGTAAATTAATGAAGAAATTATTAGCTATCCTTGTATCAGCTGCTATGATCTTCGCACTCGCTGCAACTTCATTTGCAGGCGAAGCAGCTCCCACATGGGCTGACTATCAGCAGTATCTGATCGACACAGCAGGATCAAATGCTCCTGACCTTCAGGAGTTTATTGATCAGGTTATGGCAATCGAGAGCTGGGAAGCTCTTGACCAGACAGTTTCTCCATGGGATCAGATGTTCACAACAATCGGTCTTTCTACATGGGAAGAGTTCGCTCAGGGCATCGTAAAAGAGGCTCAGGTACCGAGCGGTGAAAACATGGGCGGCGGAGACTCAGCAGAAGGCGAATCAGCTGAGGGCGAATCACCGGAAGATTCAGCAGAAGCTCCTGCAGAAGATGCAGCTCCTGCAGAAGGCGAATCAGCTGAAGGTGGAGCAGAAGGCGAATCAGCAGGTGACTCAGCAGGCGAATCAAAGTCTGACGAAGACCTTATGCCGCTTCAGAATGAAGAAGACGGTTCTGCACTTCCTCCGATCCTCGAGACTTCTTTCACAGGAACAAAGCTCGCATATCCTCGTTTCGCTTCTTATGTAAACGAAGATGTTGCAGCAGACATCAACGATGATGTTTCATGGCACAACGGTGCTATCTACTTCGACGGTGCTGAGCACACAATCGAAGGCAAGAACATCATCATGAACACAACAGCTGATGGTAAAGACACAAACGACTTCTCAGGCCTCGGTGCAGCAGTTCTTACAGCAGGCGCTGGAACAAAGGTTAATATCATCAATTCCAACATCGAAACAACAGGTGTTGCAAAATTAGCAGTTTTCACAGATAACGGCGGTGTTACAGTTATTAAGGGATCTACTCTTAAGACAAACAGCGGTACTATCTACGAAGGCTATATGTCAACAGCAGACCAGGCAGTTATGGTTGCTCCTCCATGGGTACTCGGCCTCGGCGGACCTGCATGCAACACACGTACATCCAACATCATGGGTAACTACTCTGTAGTAGCTACAGCTGACTCTACATTCGTAGCAGGCGGCTGGGGTGCTCTTTCTACAGACTCCGGTTCTAACATGCACATGGTTGTAGCTAACTGCGATGTTGAAGTTATCGACTCAGGCTACGGCGCATACACCATCGGACAGTCTACAGAAGACTACTACGGTGTAAGAGAAAACGTTTCTACATATGTTAACATCATGACCGGCGGTGTTGCTACATACGCTTCATATGTTGGCGGAACAGTTCTCCCTGTAGAACAGTATGCAGGTGAAGTTAATGAATACGGCACAGGTATCAACGGTACAGTTGTTGCTGAAATCGTATCTGACAAGGTTGCAGAAGGCGAAGTAGTTCCTTCAGTTCTCAACTCAGCTAACTTCGGTTTCATGTGCCACTCTAACGGCAGTGACGGATGGAACATCGTAAACGTTCTTGAAGGCACAGAAGTAAACACAGGAGACGCTATCTTCCTTGTAAAGAAGGTTAACTCTATCTTCAACGTTGACGGCGCAGTTCTCAACTCAGCAAACGGTACCATCCTTCAGATCATCGACAACGATGATGACTATGTAGGCCTTGATATGGCTGCTACATGGGGCGAAGACAATGGCTATGGACATGCAAACGGTTCTCACATGCCTACATTCAACTCTACATTCCATGAAGAGGCAGGCTATGCTAATGAATGGGCTGTAAATGAAACTCCTGTTGAAAATAACTGGACATCAGAACTCAACATTACTAATGCAAACGTAGTTGGTGATGTATGGAACTCATCAGGTTATGTAGGATCTAACCCTGCAACAACTCTTACAGTTAACATCGGAGAAGGTGCTTCCCTTACAGGTCTTATCTCTGCAGGTGCATTCTCTCACGTAATTAAAGATGCTAAGGTTAATGACGGTGACTGGTCAGAAGCAGCAGCTCTCGGACATGTAACCAACATCGTAAACTCTAACGGCAAGAACATTGTTAACGTTAACGTAGCAGCAGGTGCTGTATGGAACGTAACAGCTGACTGCGCAATCGACGCTCTTACAGTTGCTGAAGGCGGACAGGTTGTTGTAGCTGAAGGCGTTACCCTTACAGTAGCAGGTGCTCCTTATGATGCAGCAGCAGTTGCTCCGGCTCCGGAAGCTCCTGCAGCTCCTGAAGCTCCGGAAGCTCCTGCAGCTCCTGCAGCTGAAGCTAGCGATGATGACGTTGCAGCATATCAGGCATACCTCTATGAGTTCATCCAGGCTGAATGTGCAGTAAACGATTCTATGACAGAAGAACAGCTTCCTGAATTCTATGCTTGCATCGACGCTCTGAACTTCAACCAGTTCCCTGGCGACATGTTCTTCGGCGGATACTTTGTAAACGGAAATGCTATGACATTTGACGAGTTCATAGCTTCAAAATAATCTGAATATTTTAAATATAATATTATAGATTAACCGGCAGAGCCGCTGCATATACTGCAGCGGCTCTGTTTTAATAAAACAGTTCAAACTTACCATATCCAGGGTATGGTAAATTTCAATAAAGTATTATAATAAATGCAGAAATCATCATTTATGCATTGAGGTCAGCATGAAAAAAGAAAAAATATATCTTGATGTCAACGGAAATAATATATACGGTATACTGGAATGTCCGGATCCTGAACCCGGAAGGAAAATCCCTCTGGTCATTATGATGCACTGCTTTATGGGCAGCACCGGAGAAAACGGATTTTTCGAACTGGGCAGAATGTTCCGCAGTCATGGAGCAGCTACACTAAGGTTTGATTTTGTGGGGCACGGCCGGTCTGAAGGAACTCTTATGGATATGACCATCACAGCCCTTCAGGCAGATGCCGAGGCCATGCTTCAGCATGCCCTCACCCTTGATTTCATATCAGATATATATCTCCTGGGCCATTCCATCGGCGGTGTCATAGCCACATATATTGCGGCAGAACATCCTGATCTGATAAAAGGTCTCCTGCTGCTTGCCCCTGCATGTAATGCCCGTTACGCCGCCGAAAGCGGACTGCTGTTCGATCTGGAATTTGACCCCTGCAATCTTCCGGAATATATTGAAAATCCGGAAATCGGTCTGGTATTAAGCCGGAAATATATAGAAGAAAGCCTTGAAATGGATATTTTCGACAGACCTTCTGTATATGAAGGCCCGGTACTTGCCGTATCCGGTGAAAATGACAAACGTGTTCCTGCAGAATTCGTTGAACGCTACAGAAACACGTTTAAAAATTTTGAATATCATCTTATTCCGGAGATTGATCATATGTTCTCTCCGAATACAGACTCTTTGGTAAACTGTACAGAAAACTTCTTTTCAAGACTGATCGGCTGAAGAACACCTTGCTTTAGCGCTGCAACTCAAAGTATCCGGCAAGGTCATTTGCCGCAAATATTCCTTTATCAGTAACTATTCCCGTTACAAGCTCCGGAGGTGTAACATCAAAGGCAGGATAATACCCCTTTACTCCCTCCATGACAGTTTTTGCATCCATGGCATGAAGCACAGCCTCAGGGTCCCTTTCCTCTATCACAACACTATCCATATTCACATGCTCTTCATGGGGATTTCCTGTTACATAAAACGGTATGCCCCAGTGTTTTGCTGCCAGAGCCATCTGGAATGTCCCTATCTTGTTTATTACATGTCCGTCCATGGTTATCACATCTGCAGCCGCGGTAAAAAGATCAACATTTTTCTCTTTCATAACATATCCCGGCATATTATCAGTGATCACAGTAACGTCAAATCCCATATCCCTGGCTACACTGGCTGTCAGCCTTGCTCCCTGGAAATAAGGCCTGGTCTCCGGGCATATTACCTTCACGGTTTTGCCGCTGTCCTTAAGCGCCTTCAGAAGGTATCCTATATAAGTCTCCGCAAAACACATTGTCATTACAGTTCCGTTATCAGGAACCTTCTCTGCCAGTATTTTCCCTGTTTCAAGGCTATTTTTGTAAATACCCGAAGCGATTTCCAGAGCAGTCCTCATCATATGGTCCACCATCGAAATCCCACACAGACCCCTGCCTGCACCTTCCCGGACAGCATTTAATGCAGACTCCGTGATTATCTTCATTTTTTCGACAGTAGTAGGGCGGGCATGAGAAAGGGCAAATGCAGCCTTTTCCATTTCCTGCAGAAACTCATCACCCTCTTTTTCACTGAACTGATAAGCGGCAAGTACCATTCCCATGGCGGCTGCAATATACGGGCCTCCGCTCTGAGTCACCATATCAGCTATTGCTTCTGCCACCTGAATATATTCAGTGCATGTCACATATTCCGTTCTGATGGGATATATCCTTCTGTCCAGGATTTTTACCGCACCGTCACTGTACCAGGCAACATTCTCGAATCTGAGCATGAATGCAAGTCCGTCATCAATACGTCCGGTATCAGCCGCTGCTTCTGCCTGAGCATTCTCCGCCTCCGCTCTGGTGATTATATCTTCCATCTCTTCATCTGTCTGAACAGCCGAGAACACCGGAGGGTTGAGTTCCATTTTATAGCTGCAGCTGGACAGCCTGTAACTTTTTGTTTCAAAAGACTGTTCATGAAAACGCACAAATCCGTTTTTCTCATAAAACAGGCAGTTTACCTGTGAATTGGTGAACAGGCAGAGTTCTTTTCCTCCCTGTTTATTAACATAAGGAATGATGCATTCCTGTATCGCTCTGGTTCCTATACCCTGTCTGTTATATTTTCGATCAACAGCAATAAGGCTGATAAACCATGCGTGTTCCAGATCGCGGCAGGGCATTCCTGCCAGTCTGTCGGTATCCAGCCACTGGTTTACTGAACTCAGTCCCGCAGCGGTATAGCACTTCATAAAGCCTGCTTTCAGATACTCCGAATCCTGAGGTCTGTGGTAATCCGGAGGACACAGCTGTACAACTGCTTTTATCTCTCCTTCATCCTTAACGGTAAAAAATCTGGCAAGGCCTTCGTTTACTCTGAATTCCACATTCATCAGATGCCTCAGGAAATTCATACGCCTTTTGTCATTGGGAATGAAAGCAGTAAAATATACATAATCGAATAATGCCTCTGCAGATAATACGGCACACTGCTCCCTCTCATCTGCTCTCATCGCAGCAAAAGTCAGCATGTTTTCATCCTCCTGTTTCTGAATGAATTCCATATCTTATCTATCAGCTTTTTGCAAAGGACCGATCCGATCATCCCGAACATAAAATAGAAAAGCAGAAGAGCCTTGTACGGACGGTATAAATACCATGATGTAGATACCGCCTGTACAGGATCAAATCCCGGAAGCGGAGTGATTTTGTTTATAAATACAAGGATATAATTATAGATTGAGAAAAAGAACATATGAGATGCCATGATAAAAAATGTATTATCAGAAATGTAATTGATCAGTTTGTTTTCTCCCAGAGCTCCTGTAAGTACATCCGCAATATTCATCCAGACAAATATTCCCATAAATGTGGTGATAAACGGCATAAACGGTCCCCCCGCATTAAAGCCGTTCATGTCAAAAAGGCTGTTGAAGCCTGTATAACCGTATTTGACATTCAACAGGCAGCCCACCGCAGTGAAAACTATACATATGGGAAGTCTCAGTTTTTTCAGAGTTTTTAATATGCAATGATTGCAGGGTTCAATATGTTTGCGGTATATGATTCCCGCCTCATAAAACGGAAGGAAAAATATAAACTTGTAAATCAGCAGCACAGGTCTGAATATTAATCCCTTCTGACAGATATATACTATTGCAACTGATGCTGCAAGCATCAGGGCAAATGCTATCCATTCATTCCAGTGTGTATCAAATATCCTGCGGATTATCGCATACCCCACACAGACTGCAAAAAGAGCCGGAACAAACCAGATAGGTGCCATAACATCCAGCGGCGAACCTGAAACAAAGAACTTCATTAAAACCAGCCAGACAGGCCTCCTGTCATAATGAATGAATCCCACCAGGTTCAGCAGCAGCTGTATCACATACAATACTGCTATGCCTATGAATGCCGGAACCAGAAGCTTTCTGATTTTTTTCACGATATACTTCCATAAGGAATTGTCTTTGGAGTATCTGTAAAAATAGCCGGATATGAAAACAAACATAGGCATAAAAAAGCTGTTGTAGGGCAAATATGCTGACAGGAATTCCAAAGTACCGTAACTGTGGGCATCCACCACCATTATAATTCCTATAGCAGATAATATCATAAACTGTTTATTTGATTTCAAAGCTTTCTCTCCATGTCATTACATAATTGTCAGGTTATTATAACACATAACAAACATTATTTACTATAATTTGTGACGGCAGAGTTCTTTCTGTATTTATCTGAACTGTCCCCCCATTTCCCAGACAGATTTTAAAGATTATTCCCGGAAACTGAATTAAACATCTGAGAATCATGTGTTATATTTCATGATATCCCGGAGGTCGTATATAGTTAAATATACGGCATATTTGTTCATAATTAATTGTCAGCCGAAGATAATAATGATATATTTAGTGACTAAAGTTAATTTAAAATACAGGGAATTATACAACGATGAGAAAATCATTTTCAGTGGGCATAACTGCAATAATAGTCTTATTACTTTTGTTATTGATCTTTGGGTTGAATACTGAATCGGGATCATTAAAACAGTATAAGCAAACTGTAGGTAACAGTAAATATATCAGGCACGCTTTAGGTGGAATGGATAATAACACATATATAGATTCTATAGATGCTCTTAATTATTATTATGCAAATGGCGACAAATTATATGAAGTTGATGTTAATTTTACATCCGATGACCAGCTGGTGCTGGTACACGGTTGGTCCGAATCAGACTATAAGGAACGTATAGGAAAGGAATACAATGCTGATAATCCTATACCTACGTATAACGAATTTATGTCCTGGAAAATTCAGAATAAATATACACCAACAAGTTTCCGTGATCTGGTAAACTTTATGAAGAAACATAATGATATGTATGTAATGTTAGATTTTGGCAACAGATCATATGAAGATACGCTGAAGGCATATAAGGCAGTAGTGGCGGCTGCAGAAAACAATGATTCGATATTAAACAGATTCATTGTCGGGGGACACACTACAGATATGATCAAAGCTGTTAAAGAGGTTTACGATTTCAAAATAATCAACCTGTATCTTCAAAAGGAGAAAAAAAGAGAGGAACAATTGAAAAACCTGGATGATTATATAAACTATTGTAAAAATAATCAAATTACAAGTTTCTCTGTATCGGTAGCAAATTATACTCCTGAAGTTGCTGAAAAAATGAAGGATTCAGGGCTGATTTCTTATGTATTCACAACCGATGACATATCTGAAGCGGATAGTATTATGAGTATGGGTGCGAATATTATCGGTACTAATTTTTTAATTAAATGAGGTATTCCGGTCTACTGCACCGGAATTAATTACACCTCTGCTCATTTTTACAGACAAAATCCCAATTTTTCGTAAAAAAAGCCATATTTTTTCAGATGCGGTGAGTGATATAATAATAAAGTCATTGAAATCATATGACTCTGTACCGGCAAAATACCGGGCAGTAACAGTATTCTCATCCAAATAAATACGGAGGCACTATATGACAGATTCAACACGCAGTTTCAAAACCCGCTATACCAAAGCGGAGACTCAGAAAATCGCGAATTCCATCAGAAGGCAGATTCTCGGAATCGCTATCAGATCCGGCGGATGTTATCTGTCTCAGGCATGCTCTTCAGCAGAAATAATAGCAGCTTTGTACACCAAGATCATGAACCTGGGACCATCAGCCGGCAACTGGGACGCCATCCCTTTCCCCGGAGTCCCCGGACCCGATAACATGGATTACCAGCATGGTTCATTATATAACGGAGCTCCTGCTCCTGATAAGGACCGATTCTTCGTGTCCTGCTGCCACTATGCATCAGTAATATACTGTGCACTGGCCGCTACCGGAAGAATCAACCCCGCGGCCCTGGACAAGTTCAACGTAGACGGCTGGAACATGGAAATGATCGGTGCAGAACATTCACCGGGATTTGAAAACACTGCAGGATCTCTGGGACAGACCGTCTCAATTGCTGCAGGTACAGCCCATGCCCGTAAGATAAAAGGCGAGACCGGACTGGTGTACTGCCTCCTGGGAGACGGAGAGCTTCAGGAAGGTCAGACCTGGGAATGTATCCAGACTGCAGGTCACTACAAGCTGGATAATTTTGTAGTAGTGATCGATGCCAACGGACAGCAGGTTGAAGGTGCAATAAAAGACCAGATGACGGAAGAACCTCTGGTGGACAGATTTGAATCCTTCGGTGCAAAATGCGTAACCTGCAACGGTCATGACATAGACGATATTGTTAAAGCCTGCAGGACAGGACATAAGAACAGACCTCTCGTTGTTATCTGCAGAACTCACGGATATACAGGCGTGCCGCTTCTTAAAAAGAAATGGCCGCTGCTGCACTTCGTAAGGATATCAGCAGAAGAACGTCCTGAATATGAGAAAGTATATGAAGAACTGGGAGGTAAATGTTAATGAAGATCGAAGTTAATACACATGAACGCTGTATGATAGATTTTGCAGCAAAGCATCCTGAAGTTCTGGTCATGTCAGCAGATCTTGGATCTTCCTGCGAAGTGAAAAAATTCCGGGCCACATACCCTGACCGCTATCTCACCATGGGAATCGCCGAACAGAACATGTGCTCCTGGGCTGCAGGCATGTGCCGTGAAGGCTTCCGTCCTTTCATTCATACATTTTCCGTATTCCTTTACAGAAGGATACTGGATCAGCTGGAAATGAGTGTAGCCTACCCTAACCTTCCTGTTGTATTCGTAGGCTTTGTTCCGGGCATTACCACCCCCGGCGGCGTATCCCATCAGTCCATCAATGATGTGGGTGTACTCCGCACGGTTCCTAACATGACCATATTTGACATCGGTGATGCAACAGAAATAGAAGGAGTACTGAATCTTGCATACGAAGTAAACGGGCCCGTATACATCCGTATGCTCCGCAAGGAAGTCCCCAGACTGTTCCCTGCAGACGAACCTATGCAGTTCAATCGTGCAAGGGTATTAAGTGAGGGCGATGACATCCTCATCCTCTCATCAAGTATCTGTACGGAAGAAGCCATCCGTGCAACGGGAGCCCTTAAGGCAAAGGGACTTTCTGTTCAGCATATGCACGTGTCAACATTAAAGCCTTTCACAGATCCTGCCATACTTGATGCCCTGAAAAAATGCCGGTACGGCTGTGTAACCATTGAAAACCATTATCAGATCGGTGGCCTCGGTACGGCAGTGGCCGACATGATTGCCGAAAACGGACTTGGTACGAAGCTGGTAAAGATAGGAGTTCCCGGTTATACTCACGGTGCTTCCAAAATGTATCTTATGAAGAAATACGGCATTGATGCAATGAGTCTTGTTAATGCAGTAGAAAGCCTTGCCGGAAAGGATCTGGGTATTACAGAGGATTTCCTTGAAGAAGAAAGATTCGTTGATTTCCTGGAGGTGTAAGCATGAAATTCAAAGGTTATGATGATCAGGTCCTGCTGGACCAGTTAAAGGACCGTTTTTCAGTTTCATATAAGATAGCCGCCCATGAAGAAGACGCTCTCTTAATGGCTAAGAACATGACAGTGGAACAGACTGTGGAATTTCCTGCAGCTCATATCGAATGTGATGCCATTCAGTCCGATATTATCGGAAGGATTGAGGATTTCAGAGCAGTCGATGGGGGATACAGAGCCGTCATCAGCTATTCCGACCAGGCCGGTACCGAAGAATTTGCCCAGTTCTTCAACATGGTATTCGGAAACTCTTCTCTGCTTCCCGGCATTACAGTTGAAAATATCGCCATTTCCAAAGAACAGGAAGCATGGTTCAAGGGGCCTAAATACGGAGTTGAGGGACTTCGCGAAAGACTGGAAGTTTATGACCGGCCAATTGCTTTTACAGCTCTTAAACCTATGGGACTCCCCACAGAATCCTTTGCTGATGAGGCCTATCGCTGTGCCCTTGGCGGCGTGGATATGATAAAAGATGACCACGGTCTGGCAGATCAGACATTTTCAAACTACAAAGAACGTGTTAAAGCCGTATGTGATGTTGTGAAGAAGGCATATGAAGAAACCGGTAAACTTACTGCTTATGTTCCTAATGTATCGGGAGCATTTTCAGAAATCATGGATCGTATAAAATATGCCGAGGACTGCGGTGCCGGAGGAATAATGCTGGCACCGGGAATCGTGGGCTACGATACTCTGCAATATGCGGCTCATCACACAGATCTTCCGGTTATTGCCCATCCTGCCATGGCCGGCTGTCTTCTGGACAAAGGCTCCGGCGGTTTCGACTGCGGCTGCAT
>JABUTA010000075.1 GCA_021443845.1 Parasporobacterium sp. | reverse complement strand
AGTAGTCAACATCTATGATAAGGCAAAGACTATAACACTTACCGAACAGGCCGGAGTTGAACTGGATCAGACCAGGTTTGAAAATGTTGAACCTGGAGCAACTGTAACAGCAAAGGCAAGCAAAGTTGTAACCGAAGCTGATATACTGGCTGCAGCAACTGCCGGAAATAAGTATACCAACGTGGTAACAGCCGAGTTCGAAGGCGGCATCACTATCGACAATGATAACGATGATGCTGAGCTTGAAAATCCGGATCCTGAACTTACAGTAACCAAGACCTCAGATATACCTGAAGGTGTAAAGGTAGCTGTCGGTGATGTAATCAATTACGTGATCGTGGTTGAAAACACAGGTAATGTAACTGTTAAGGATATCGAAGTAAAAGATCCGATGACAGGCCTTGTAAAGACCGGCGACTGGTCAGCATTCGACCTTGCACCGGGCGAAAACAAGAAGTTTGAAGCAAGCTACACAGTAACCCAGGAAGACATCGATAACGGAAAGGATATTGTGAACGTTGCAACAGCAACAGGAACAGATCCAGGCGATGAAGATGTACCTGGAGAAGGAACCGATACAGAGGAGCCTGAAGAACAGCAGCCTGAACTTACAGTAACCAAGACTTCAGATATACCTGAAGGCAAGAAGGTAGGTGCAGGTGATGTGATCAATTATGTGATCGTAGTTGAAAACACAGGTAATGTAACCATTAAGGACATCGAAGTAAAAGATCCGATGACTGGACTTGTAAAGACCGGCGACTGGTCAGCATTCGACCTTGCACCGGGCGAAAGCAAGAAGTTTGAAGCAAACTACACAGTAACCCAGGATGATATCGAAGAAGGTATGCCGATTGTTAACGTAGCTACTGCAACCGGTAAAGATCCGGGCGGCAATAACACAACATCAGAAGACGAAGAGGAAGTCACACCTGAAGATGCTGTACATGGATTCACTCTTTCCAAGAAGGCAACAAGTAGGCCTGCTGATTACAGGGGATACAAGGAAGGTGAGATAGTTACCTACGATATTACTTTAACAAGCGTCGGAAACAACGATGTTAAGGATATTACGGTAATCGACGTTCTGAAGGGTGTAACAGTAGTTCCCGGTGAAGGATACACAGTAACAGGAGAAGGAAAGGCATTTATCCCTGTTCTGAAAGCCGGTACAACCATAGTTGTTAAGGTTGAATATGTTGTCACTGCAGAAGATACCTTAACCGGATTTATACACAATCGGGCAAGAGCATATACCTCAAACGGTGATGAACCTGAAAAAGAGGAGATGCCGGATGATGTACCGGTTATCAAACCTGATTCTGATGACGGCAAGAGAGGTCCTGTAAAGACCGGCGATACAAATGACAAGGGTCTTTACACAGCGATGGGAGCTGCAGCTCTTGCAGCACTGCTGGCAAGTACAACAGTACTTCTCAGAAAAAAAAGAAAAGAGTAAATCTCTAAAGTAGCACTATTTGAACGGCTGCCGTACCTTGCAAAAGGTACGGCAGCTTTTTTGCCCGGGTACTATTATTCCGTTGTATCTTTTTATTAATTTATTTATAATCAACAGTGTTGCTGTTTGGTGGTGATCAAATGGCCATAGTGTGAATTTTTAGATATGCCTCATCTGCGGGGCTGAATGGAGAATAATGATGAAAAAGAAACCTGTTGTAATTAAGATTGATATCAACAATATGTTAAGACCTGTCGGTATTGATGATCCGAACCCGGTATTCCATATCTGGGTGGACACCGTAGGAAAGAACAAATCCCTTTCAGGCTGTGAGGTACTGGTGGGCTGTAAGAGTCAGACCATATGGGACAGCGGATATATTGAAGGGCAGACATATGTTAAATATGAAGGAGTAAAGCTCCTCCCGAAGCATACTTATCAGGTTTACGCAAAGGTGTGGGATGAGTGCGGCATCGAGTCCGAATGGTCGGATGTTTATGAGTTTGAGACAGGTTTTATGGGTGAAAGCTGGGAAGCTGACTGGATAGAGCCTCTTCAGGAACCGGCATATAAAGAGCCGGAACTGGGATTTGCAGGAATGCTGAATCCCGATGACTCATTTTTTAATGGAGAAACCCGCCTCAGGGAGGCAAAACAGTTAAGGCGAAAATTTAATATCAGTATGCCTGTAAGGGCAAGACTTTTTGCATCTGCCCATGGTGTATATGACATTAAGATCAACGGCAGGAGAATATCAGATGCAAGGCTTGCACCTGAAACAACTGATTACAATAAGATGATCTGGTACCAGACATATGATGTGCTTTCTTTTTTGAAAGATGGCGACAATGTTCTGGAAGTGCAGCTGGCTGACGGCTGGTGGATAGGTCGACTTGGGATGGCAGGAGACAGCTGCAATTACGGTGACAAACTGGGTTTCATCATGCAGCTTGAATTTGTAAACCCGGATTTCAGCATCACAAAGATATTATCGGATGAAGAGTTTGAATCAAGAAGCTCCAGGATAAGATATTCTGACCTTTATATAGGAGAAAAGTACGACCGTACTCTGGAAGATGAAGAATGGACCGGGTGCAGGAAAGCAGATTATCCCAAAGACGTACTCACAGGACAGCCCATTGATTATGTCAGGGTTATAGATGAGATTCCTGTAAAGAAGATATTTACCACACCTGGGGGCGAGCTTGTGATGGACTTCGGTCAGGTGGTTTCAGGAGTTGTCAGCATGGAGATAGCAGCTTCCGAAGGCACAGAAGTGATATTGGACCACAGCGAAGTACTGGATGCTGACGGCAATTTCATGAAGAATATCCTGGGCCGCAATAAAAACCAGCAGGATATTCTGATATGCAGTGAAGGAAGACAGGCGTTTGAACCATTATTTACATATCACGGCTTCAGATACGTCAGAGTAACTAATCTGGCTGAGCCTCAGATAATTTCCGCAAAGGCTCTGGTAATAGGAACTCCTCTTCAGAAAACAGGCTCCTTTATAACTGATAATGAGGATATAAATAAACTGCAGCACTGTATTGAATGGAGCACCATCGGCAACATGCTGAGTGTTCCTACGGACTGTCCGCAGAGAGAAAAGCTGGGATGGACAGGAGATATTAATATTTATGCAGAGACAGGCTGCTTCCTGTACGGACTGGGTAATTTCCTGGGCGGATGGCTGGCTCAGATGAGAAAAGACCAGTATGATAATGGTGAGATTCCGGTGGTTGTCCCGAATCACCCCAGTCAGGAAAGGCTTCAGACAGGCATGAGCGGCAATAACAGCTCAGCTGTCTGGGGAGATGCCTGCATTAATGTTCCGCTTACTTTGTACAGAATGTACGGCAATAAGGAAGTTCTGGAAGTAAATTACGAAATGATGCAGAAGTGGATGGATTATATTGCTGCACAGTGTGCTGCTGAGCCGGAAGGTTATGAGAATTTTACTGATGCTCAGAAGGGCAGAAATCCTTATCTGTGGACAAAGGGATTCCATTTCGGAGACTGGCTGGTACCTTCCCTCAGAGAACTTCCGGACGGAGTTATGCAGGGTGTTATTAAAACTGCAGGTATTATTGCTGCATGCGCTTACGTTAATAACATCAAAAACATGATAATAATTACCAGCGTTCTGGGTAAAAAGGAGGAGAATCTCAGATATTATGGTCTTCTTAACCATGTCAGACAGGCTGTTGCGGACGAGTTTGTGAAGCCTGACGGGACAGTAGGTGACGGAACACTTCAGGGACAGTATGTTGCTGTACTTAATTCCGGAATATTATCTGCTGATCTTAAGGAAAAGGCAGCTGCGAAGCTGGTGGAACTCCTCACTGAAAACGACTTCTGTCTTGACACCGGATTTTCCACTGTTTCATACCTTCTGGACGTTCTTTATGATAACGGCTACAAGGATATAGCACATAAGGTGCTGTTTAATAAAAAGGCACCTTCGTGGCTTTATATGGTGGATAAAGGTGCCACCACCATATGGGAAAACTGGAAGGCTGTCAGGGAGGACGGTACCGTTACTGATTCATCCTTCAATCATTATGCATTTGGATGCGTAGGAAGCTGGATGTACAGGAGAATAGGCGGTATATACAGTCTGACTGCCGGATACAGAAAGATAAAGATAGATCCTGACTACAGCTGCGGTCTTAATAAATGTAAGACTGAGTATGATTCACCTTACGGAAAGATAGTATGCGACTGGAGGAAGGAAGGCAGGGATGTCAGCCTGACAGTATGTATCCCGGCTGTTGTGGAGGCAGAAGTTGTGCTGGGTGATAAGACTGTGAATGTGGGATCAGGATATTATAACTGGACCGTAAGACTGTAAAATGAAGTTCAGGATATTTGACCGGACGATAAGTCTTTAAATGTATGAAATTCAGCAGATATTATTCCGTAAATGAGCATCTTCGTGAGCAATTCGGAAAGAAAATCTATAAGCTGGCTTTGAACGGCGGTACTACATGCCCCAACAGGGATGGTACCGCCGGTTTTGGCGGGTGTATTTTCTGTGGGGAAGGAAGCGGAACTTTTGCCTGCTCTGAAACAGATGATGCTATAAAAAAACTCCGTAATAAGGTTGATACCGACAGATATATTGCTTATTTTCAGAGCTTTACCTCCACATATAAAATGGATGATTCCATAAGAAGAAGGATGATTGCCGCAGCCAGTGATGACAGGATAGAAATCATATCCATAGCTACCAGGCCGGACTGCCTGGATGAAAGTGTTATGGACTTTCTGAAGAATCTTTCAGAATACAAGCCTCTGTGGGTTGAACTGGGACTTCAGTCCATGCACAAAGCCACGGCAGATTACATAAACAGGAGTTACAGCCTGGATGTTTTTGAAGAAGCTGTTGCAAAACTAAGGAATATCGGCGCAGATGTTATAGTCCATCTCATATTGGGACTTCCCACCGAAACGGAAGATGACATTATCGGAACCGTAAGATATATAAACGGCATTGATATTCAGGGAGTAAAATATCAGCTTCTTCATATAATGGAAGGTACCCGGCTGGGACAGATGTATACGGCAGGCAGTATAACCTGGAAAGAAAACAGAATTGAGTATCCATACTCGTTGGAAGAATATACGGATATTGTGTGCAGATGCATAGCTCACACCCGGGAAGATATAGTCATACACAGGATAACAGGGGATGCACCCCGCAGGAATCTCCTGGCACCTTTATGGAGCACTGATAAAAAAAGAGTGCTGAACATGATACATAAAAAGCTGGAAGATAAAGACATCCGGCAAGGAATGATGAAATAAAATATGTCATCTGCCCCGGGTAAACCGGGGATATTGTTATATGCAGTCAGGAAAGGGAATGCAATGGAATCGAATACTGTAGCAGTACTGAAAAAAGGCGAAGGCAGAACCGTCAAGGCGGGGGGTGCATGGATATTTGACAATGAGATCGATTCCATTACCGGGACATTCAAAAACGGAAGTATCATATCTGTCCGGGATTTTGACGGATATTTTATGGGAAAGGGTTTCATTAATCAGAATTCCAAAATCCGGATCCGCATGCTGACCCGCAAGGATGAAGCTGTAGATGAAGCATTCCTCGAAAGAAAAGTACGCTCTGCCTGGGAGTACAGAAAGACTGTTATGTACGGCGGCAATGACTTTATTATGTCTGATATATGTGCCGGTGATTTTCCGGGTACAGGCAGCACAGGAATGAAGGACCTTAACTGCTGCCGTATCATTTTCGGTGAGGCTGACGGATTCCCGGGGCTGGTAGTGGATAAATATAATGACGTGCTGGTGGCTGAATGCCTGGCACTGGGTATGGAATTCCTGAAAGAACAGATAGTTGACATTCTTATAAAGGTCCTTAAGGAAGACGGAATTCATATAAGAGGAGTTTATGAGCGCTCTGATGCTCCCGTCAGAAAGAAGGAAGGCCTTATGCCTTACAAAGGTTTTATGGGTCCTGAGTTTGATACTGATGTGGAAATAACTGAAAACGGCGTCCGTTACATGGTAGATGTAGTAAACGGTCAGAAGACCGGATTCTTTCTGGACCAGAAATACAACCGGCTTGCCATGCAGAGAATATGCAGAGGAAAGGACAGGGTGCTGGACTGCTTTACACATATGGGGACATTTGCACTGAATGCGGGAGCAGCAGGGGCAAAGGAAGTAACAGGACTGGATATCTCTGAATATGCAGTCAGACAGGCAACGGAAAATGCTGTAAAAAACAATCTTTCCGACAATGTGCGCTTCAGATGTGCAGATGTGCTTGACGAGCTGCCCAGGCTTTATGAGGCAGGGGAGAAGTATGATGTGGTCATCCTTGATCCGCCTGCATTTACCAAATCCCGGGAAGCAACTAAAAATGCCATAAAAGGATACCGTGAAATCAACATGAAGGGATTAAGGCTTGTAAAGGACGGAGGATATTTTGCCACATGTTCATGTTCCCATTTCATGACACCTGATCTTTTTGCAAATGTTATTTCACAGGCGGCTAAGAGTACCCATAAAAAGCTGAGTCAGATCGAGTTCCGTACTCAGGCTCCCGACCATCCCATTCTGTGGAATGCAGATGAAAGCTATTACCTGAAGTTTTATATTTTCAGAGTGTCCCCGGAAAAATAAAAAAAATATACTTTAACGCTTTAAAGTTTGTTGACGTTGAAGCATAGAAGTGTTAAACTACTCCCGATGTTAATTTATTAATTAAGGAGTAAAAGAAATGAAGAAAATTTTAGCTATCGCTTTAAGCACACTCATGGCAGTTTCAGTTATGGCTTCAGTTGTATCTGCAGAAGCTCCTACTGAACAGAAACAGTTTAAGATCGGTATCTGCCAGCTGGTACAGCATGTTGCTCTCGACGCAGCATCACAGGGATTTATGGATGCTATCGTTGAAGAACTCGGCGAAGACGGAGTAGTATTCGATTATCAGGATGCTTCTGGCGATTCTGCTACATGTGCTACCATCGTTAACTCGTTTGTATCAGGCAATTATGACCTTATCCTTGCCAATGCAACAGCTCCTCTTCAGGCAGCAGCTCAGGCAACAGCTGATATCCCGATCCTTGGAACATCTATCACTGACTATGCAAGTGCTCTTGAGATCAAGGACTGGTCAGGCAAGACAGGATACAATGTATCAGGTACTTCAGACCTTGCACCTCTTGCAGATCAGGCAGCCATGATCAAGGAACTTTTCCCTGATGTTAAAAAAGTAGGTATCATCTACTGCTCAGCTGAAGCAAACTCTGTATATCAGGCAGACGTTATTACCGAAGAACTCACAAATATGGGTATCGAAGTAACATCATACGCTTTTACAGACACAAATGATGCTGCAACAATCGCTCAGAATGCATGTGATAATGTAGAAGTAATCTACATTCCTACAGATAATGCAGCAGCATCCAACACCGGTATCTTCGACCAGGTTTGCCGTCCGGCAGGTATCCCTATCGTATGCGGTGAAGAAGGTCTCTGCAAAGGCTGCGGCGTTGCAACACTTTCTATCAGCTACTACGACATAGGCTACACAACAGGCAAGATGGCAATCGATATCCTTGTAAACGGCGCTGACATTACTCAGATGGATGTTCAGTATGCTCCTCAGGTTACCAAAGAATTCAACGAAGAAATCTGCAAAGATCTCGGCATCACAGTTCCTGAAGACTATGTTGCAATTGCAATGGAATAATGAACATATCTGAAAAGTGAATAATTATTAATTCGGATGAGAAAATCCCGGGGTTTTATGCATAAAATCCCGGGGCTTTTTTTAAGATGAGGAAAAATTCAGGTTTACAGCCACAAACGTGAATAAAAGTAATTTGACTTTGAGATATTGTTAAAATAAACTTATCCACGAAATGAGTTGTAAAGGAGATTTTTATATGAAAAAAATAATAGTCCTCATCTTAAGTGCACTTCTTCTTGTCTGCGTGTCT
>JABUTA010000074.1 GCA_021443845.1 Parasporobacterium sp. | reverse complement strand
TATGACTATGCTGCAGAAATCGGAAAAGATCCTATCGAAGTTAAGGAAGGCCCGGGATTCGTAGTAAACAGAATCCTTCTTCCTATGGTTAATGAAGCGGTTATGGTTTATGAAGAAGGCCTTGCTTCTGTTGAAGATATTGATAAGGCGATGGTTCTCGGATGCAACCATCCTATGGGACCGCTGGCACTGGCTGACCTCATCGGTCTTGACACATGCCTGCATATCATGGATGTATACCTGAAGGTTACAGGCGATTCCAAATACAGGGCTGCAAGGCTGCTGCGCACCATGGTTGCCGCAGGCAAGCTTGGACGTAAGACAGGCGTAGGCTTCTACGATTACAGAAAATAAATTACACGAACCGGACCTTAAGGGTCCGGTTCTTAAGGAGGAAAAAATGGAGTTCGGTTTATCTAAAAAACATCAGCTTGCCCAGAGCCTTTTCAGAGAGTTTGCTGAAAATGAAGTTAAGCCTCTTGCACAGGAAACTGATGAGCTTGAAAAGTTTCCTGCAGAGACTGTTGAGAAAATGGGCCGCTACGGCTTTATGGGCATTCCTGTTCCGAAGGAATACGGCGGCCAGGGATGCGATGCTCTGACATATGCTATGTGTGTTGAAGAATTATCCAAGGTCTGCGGCACAACAGGCGTTATCGTATCAGCTCACACTTCTCTCTGCATCGACCCTATCATGACATATGGCACTGAAGAACAGAAGAGAAAATATGTTCCGGATCTTGCGTCAGGCAGAAAGCTCGGTGCATTCGGTCTTACAGAGCCCGGTGCAGGAACAGATGCCCAGGGTCAGCAGACAAAGGCTGTTCTGGAAGGAGATGAGTGGGTACTCAACGGATCAAAATGCTTCATCACCAACGGCAGCTATGCTGATGTTTACATCATCATAGCCGTAACAGGCATTATTGAAAAACGTGGACGTACATCCAAGGAGATCTCAGCATTTATCGTAGAAAAGGGAACCCCGGGATTCACATTCGGAACAAAGGAAAAGAAGATGGGTATCCGCGGTTCAGCAACATATGAACTTATTTTCCAGGATTGCCGTATACCGAAGGACAACATCCTCGGAAAGCAGGGCAAAGGCTTCGGTATAGCAATGCATACCCTTGACGGCGGACGTATCGGTATTGCTGCTCAGGCACTTGGCCTTGCAGAAGGCGCTCTTGAAGCAACCATCAAATATGTAAAAGAAAGAAAACAGTTCGGCCGTACCATCGGACAGTTCCAGAATACACAGTTCCAGATTGCTGACCTTGCAGCTAAGGTTGAAGCAGCTAAACTCCTTGTCTACAAGGCTGCATGTGCCAAGGAAACCCAGAGCACCTACAGCGTGGAAGCTGCCATGGCGAAACTCTTTGCATCAGAAACTGCAATGGAAGTTACCACCAAGTGCGTACAGCTTCACGGCGGCTATGGTTACATCAGAGAATATGATGTTGAGCGTATGATGAGAGATGCCAAGATCACTGAAATCTATGAAGGAACTTCAGAGGTTCAGCGTATGGTAATCTCCGGCAGCATTATGAAATAAGGGGGGGTATCGGCATGAAAATTATCGTATGTATTAAACAGGTACCTGATACAAAGGGCGGTGTTTCATTCAACCCTGACGGTACATTAAACAGAGGTGCTATGCAGGCCATCATGAATCCTGATGACAAGGCAGGCCTTGAAGCTGCATTAAGATTAAAAGATCAGTACGGAGCTGAAGTAACCGTTCTTACCATGGGTATTCCGAAGGCTGATGATATGTTAAGAGAAGCCCTCGCCATGGGTGCTGACAAGGCTATCCTCGTTACAGATAGATGCCTTGCGGGTGCTGATACCTGGGCAACATCTTCTACCGTTGCAGCAGCTATCAAAAACCTTGAATATGACCTTATCATCACAGGCCGTCAGGCTATCGACGGTGATACAGCACAGGTTGGCCCTCAGATTTCCGAACATCTCGGACTTCCTCTCATATCATATGCCCAGTCCCTTAAGATTGAAGACGGTTATGCCATCGTTGACCGCCAGTTCGAAGACAGATATCACGTGCTCAAGGCAAAATTACCATGCGTTATCACTGCTCTGTCAGAATTAAACGCACCACGTTACATGACCCCGGGCGGAATCTTTGATGCTTATGAAAAGGAAGTCATCGTATGGACAAGAGCCGACCTTCCTGAACTTGCAGATGAAAACATGGGTCTTAAGGGTTCTCCTACACAGATTGCACGTGCTTCTGACAAGGTAAGAAAAGGTGCCGGCGAAAAGGTTAACCTGGATCCTGATGAATCTGTAAAATACCTTATCGGCAAGTTTACAGAGAAACATATCATATAATTTAAGGAAGTGGTGAAATAAATGGCATTAGAAGAATACAAAGGTGTGTATGTCTATGCACAGCAGGTAGACAATAAATTAAGCGGTATCGCTTTTGAACTTCTCGGTGAGGCAAGAAAGCTGGCAGCTCCGTTGAATGCTGAAGTAGCAGCTGTCCTTATCGGATATGAAGTCAAGCCCCTTGCAGATGAACTTGCTGCATACGGTGCAGATAAGATTATCGTTGTTGATGACCCTGAATTGAAAGAATACAGAACAGAGCCTTATACACATGCTCTTGCATCAGTTATCAATGAGTTCAAGCCTGAGATTATGTTAGTTGGTGCTACAGCTATCGGCCGTGACCTTGGTCCCCGTGTATCAGCCCGTGTTAAGACAGGCCTTACTGCAGACTGTACAATGCTTGAGATAGGTGACTTCCCGATCAACCCGATACCCGGCAGGGAGCAGAAGCACAATCAGCTTCTCATGACCCGTCCTGCATTCGGCGGAAACACTATCGCTACCATCGCATGCCCTGACCATCGTCCTCAGATGGCAACTGTCCGTCCGGGCGTTATGCAGAAGATTGACAGGATCGAGGGCGCAAAGGCAGAGGTTGTTGAATACAATCCTGGATTCACCCCTGACGGCAGATATGTCGAGATCCTCGACATTGTCAAATCCGTAGTTGATACAGTAGATATCATGGATGCCAAGGTTCTCGTATCCGGCGGCCGTGGTGTAGGTTCTCCTGAAAACTTTGCAATCCTTGAAGACCTTGCAAAGGCTCTCGGCGGCGAAGTAAGCTGCTCCCGTGCAGTTGTTGACTCCGGCTGGAAGCCGAAGGACATGCAGGTTGGCCAGACAGGCAAGACCGTTCGTCCTCAGATCTACTTCGCAATCGGTATATCCGGAGCCATCCAGCATGTGGCAGGTATGGAAGAATCTGATCTCATCATCGCTATCAACAAGGATGAGACAGCTCCTATCTTCGATGTTGCTGACTATGGTCTCGTAGGCGACCTTAACAAGATCGTTCCTAAACTCACAGAAGCAATCCTTGCTGCAAAAGCAGGCAAATAATTATCATCAGATAATTATATCTTAACACGAAGCATGCGCCGGATGGCGTACCCATATTTAAAAGGTGCTGCCGCATCTGCCATTCCATATTGGCTGGTGCGGCAACACCTTTATTATTGAAATTCTTTATATTTCCCGTTTTGGCTGTAAATTGTATTGATTACGATAACTGTCCGAAACCAGGCGCATCCGCATAATCATACAGAAATATGATCTCCCCGGGCTTGTATTACCCTGTATCCTATATCAGATACTCTTTTTTTAAGGTTCTGCACAGCTTCCGCAGCCTCGTCGCCGGTGCTTATCTTGCCGTTATAAAGGATATACTTTTTCTTTGCTTCCATAGGTGAAAGGTTCGGCATTATTACATTTGCACCTGCCGCTATCCCCTTCTCTCTTCCCAGCAGGTCTATGGTCCCCAGGGCTGTAGTAGCCGGAAGCAGCACATTCGGAAGCATCAGCCTGATGATGGCCAGCAGATGCAGCGTGTCTTTCAGTGTCCCTGGCGGCTTATCCCTGAAAGGAGTATCCTTATGGGGTATGAAGGGCCCTATCCCCACCATATGAGGTTCAAACTCCTTCATGAATTTCAGGTCTTCAATGATATGCTCTGTCGTCTGGAAGGGTGAACCCACCATGATGCCGCATCCCACCTGATACCCTATATCCTTCAGGTCATACAGACACCTCTTCCTGTTTTCGCAGCTGAGTTCTTCCGGATGGAGCATTGCATAATGTTCCGGATCCGCCGTTTCATGCCGCAGCAGATACCTGTCGGCCCCGGCATCAAAATATGCCTGATAAGATGCCCTGGTCTTCTCCCCCAGAGACAAAGTAACAGCACAGTCCGGGTGCTGCCTTTTGATGCTGCTTACGATATCACAGATAAGCCTGTCCGTGAAATGACCGTCCTCTCCTCCCTGGAGCACAAAGGTCCTAAATCCCAGTTCATAGCCTCTGCGGCAGCATTCAAGAATCTGTTCCTTCGTAAGACGGTATCTTTCAGCGCACCTGTTGCTCCTTCTTATACCGCAGTAATAACAGTCATTTCTGCAGTAATTGGATATCTCGATGAGCCCGCGGATATAGACATCCTTACCATACACAGAAACTGCTGTTTCGGCTGCACTTTTGTAAAGATATTCCGCCTCTTTCTCCGCCAGGGTGGTCAGCAGCTGAGCATATTCATGGTCTTCAAGCCGCCTGTTCTTTTTTAATTTGTCTGTTAATTCAAAATTTGTCATAAATAACAGTTATCATTTATCTTCAAACAGTTCATAAAGATACGGGAATATTTTTACCGCACGCTTCAGTATGCCCTGTACATATGCAATGGTGATACCGTAGTTCGTTATAGGAACATTCTGGTCATTTGCACACTTTATGCGGTATTTCATTTCCTTTTCCGTCAGCATGCATGCTCCGCAGTGGATAACCAGGGCATATTCAGAAAGATCTTCCGGGTACTCTCTTCCGGATGTGGCTTCGAATACCAGCTCTTTTCCGGTATATTCCCTGAGCCATTTCGGAATCTTGTAAGTTCCTATGTCATCACACTGCCTGTGATGACTGCAGCCCTCACATATAAGTACCTTATCCCCGTCCTTCAGCTTATCTATTGCCAGGGCACCTTTTACGGCGTCGTTAAGGAGTCCCTTGTAACGGGCCAGGATAATAGAAAATGATGTAAGGTCGATGTCTTCCGGTACGTCCCTGTCCACAGCCTTGAATATCTGACTGTCGGTGATCACCAGCCCAGGCTTCTTCTTCAGGCCGTTTATTGCATCTGTCAGCTCGGTTTCTTTTACAACAGAAACGCAGACATTTGCCTCCAGAAGGTCCCTTATAACCATCTGCTGGGGCAGGATGAGCCTTCCCTTAGGGGCTGCCTTATCGATGGGGATTACCAGTATTACATTCTCCTTAGGTTCAACGAAATCCCCTACCAGCTGAAGGGTTTCCACCGGAGCCTTCACGATACGGGCAGTCATTTCCTTCAGTTCCCATATATTGGTCTTATTGAGGGCACTGACATAGATTTCATTTTCTCCTGCTGCCGGAATGCTGCCCAAAAGGTCTGCCTTATTATAAACTGTCAGATACGGTACTTCTTTTTCTTTAAATAAGGCAATGAGTTCTTCCTCGCAGGCCTTTATTCCTTCTTCGCAGTCCACGACCAGTATCGCAATATCTATGCGGTTAAGGACCTGCTTTGTCTTCTTAACACGGAGCTCACCCAGCATGCCTTCATCGTCAAATCCGGGAGTATCGATTATCACTACCGGTCCCAGGGGAAGCAGCTCCATTGCCTTTCTTACCGGGTCAGTGGTCGTTCCCTGTACATCAGAAACCACCGACAGGTCCTGACCTGTAAATGCATTTACAAGACTGGATTTTCCCGCATTCCTGCGGCCGAAAAATCCTATGTGTGTTCTCTCTCCTGAAGGTGTGTCATTAAGGCTCATAATAGTTTTCCCTTTCCTTTTGTGTATTCACGATTCACGAAAACAGATCCGGCATCTCACGCCAGAAACTCCGTCCTGAAAAGGCCTCCTGGGGCAGCTCCCTGAACTGTATTTCCTTAGGACAGACGAATCTGTATAACGGATCCGCCACTACCGTCCTGATTCCCTTCAATGCATTCTCTGTTTCGTTTTCGCCTCTGGCATATACGTCCCCTTCTGCCATGATGCTTTCTGTTTTTTCTATGGGGTTGATCAGCTTTACTCTTGTGCCGTATTTCAGTTCGATGCTTCTGGCAATGGATCCGCCCACTACAGGCTCCCTTATGACAGCCACCTCTGCCGGTCCCTCCGCCATGGGCTGATTGCATATGATCCTGCTCTTCCTGTCCGCTGCTGCCTGTGCGAGGGCATCATATACTTTTTCTGCAAATCCTCCTATGGGAGCACCTGCAACATAAGGCATTTTGAACCTTGCCTCCAGTACTTCAGCAGCCTGCAGGCCCAGGCTTGAAATCACCAGGTTCACATCTGCTGATGCGGAATCAATGATATTGTCCAGGCTGTCATTCATGGCCCAGATACTGTTTATTTCCCACCCAAATTGCTCAGTTCTCTTTCTGAGGGATTCTATGGTGTTCTCAAAGCCGAAATCCAGAGGCGTTGCTCCTATTATGTTGAGGGTCCTTCTGTCTTTTCTGCAGCTTGCGCCCCCTAAGGCGTCCGGTGCTTTTACGAACCTTTCCGCTATCCTGGCCAGTGCGGCACCTGCCCCCTGCACATAATCATGGGTTCCGTTGGTATCCACATGGAATGACGGTATTCCCGTACGGCTCTCTATAATGCCTGCTATTGCCTTGAAATCCGTACCGTTTATATACGGGATCGGTGAGCCGCACAGGCATATGAACCGGGGGCACAGCCTTTCAGCCGCATCGATGACATTTTTTATCAGCCTGTCATCATTACCCATTATGGCGTCATTTTCCGTAAGTCCGGATATGAATATCATGCTGTCCGTGTCATACCATCTGGTCTCATCGTGGGTATTATATGTGGAATTGCAGCCCGAAGGATCATGCATTACCACCATTCCTCCCAGTTCAAACAGTGCGGAACATACTCCGCTCACATCGGCCGTATATACAGGGAGAATCTTAAATGCCCTTTCTATATGCATGAGCTGCACCCCCATCCCTTGCGTATTATCAGTTCCTTTGTATCCTTTTCATTTTCGTATGCATCCTTTATCAGGCCGCAGGTCTTTCGGATACCGTCAAATCCCCAGAGGCCTCCCCCCTGGACTATATTCACGAAATGCTTTGTGCCGGCAAACCATGCTGCCTTCTGTCCTATAGCCAGAATATCCGGACGGTTCCTCTGCATTACCCTGCATTCCACCTTATTGGTGGCTGCAAGGGTCAGCTCCGGATAATTGTTCTGAAGATATTCAAAATCCTTCTTTTCCTCCGCATTTATCACGTCAAGATATACCGTTTCCACATTCATTCCGTTATCCAGAAGGATCCTAGCCAGTCCCAGGGGCCGGGGGTGGAATGTGTAATCTATGGTAACCGGAGTATCTCCCAGGGTGACCGCCAGATCCGAAATGGAATCCCTGCATTCCCGGATTTCCCTGTTGATTTCTTCTTCAGCAGTCTCCTTCAGCTCTTTTCCGGCACCTGCTGTCTCCAGATAAGCCCTCCACATGTCAGCTATTTCCTCGAAATCAAATGACATAGGAAGATACAGATATCCTGCTCCAAGTCTTTCTGCAAGCTTTTCCGCACCGTAGACTCCAGCCGGATAATCTGTTATTATGGTCCGGCTGGCACCTATTTCCATGTATTCATCCAGGCTTTTTATCCCGGCTATCTCTTTTAATTCACCGCCTGTCATAGTGGCCAGTCTCAGAAGATCTGCCGTATCATCAAGGGGCATATCGCTTCCCACAAGGCTCACCAGTCCCTGCTTAACGGGTTTTCTGTCCACAGGGTCATACATGGCCTTTCTGAGCTTCTGCTCCGGTGTCAGGCCCTTCTTCTGAAGGATACAGTCCATGAAACAGCGGGCGAATCTGACTGCAGGGAACCTTTCCTCCAGCTTCCTGTAGATGTAATCAAGGTCACAGCCGACAAAATGGTGTACGCATACTGTAAACATGAGTACTATCGGAGGAAGCTTATCCAGCTTTTCCAGGACCTCAGTTACACCGTCGATGGTTATGTCTTCCAGCCTGCCGGATATCATGTCGTCCTCATCGATGACAACGAATGAGAACCTGTCCTCCGCATCCATCTCTGCTGCAGTGAGTATGACACCCCTCAGACAATTGTATGCGCATACATATATCTGATGGGCNCAAAGGGCATGGGAAATACTGCATTCTTTATTTTTATTTCAGGGTCCCTTACCTGGGCCGGTCTGATCTGTTCCATAATGTATAGTCTTCTGCTCTTGCAGTAATGCTGTTATTTTGCTTCGGTTGTTACATGGGAATATGCCGTTTTGGTGGAAACTCCGTTCAGGTGGGCGATTCTTCCTGACAGGGAGTTGATGGTATCCTGGGGAGCATCGATCACAATGCTTATGATATTAACTTTCTTTTCCCTGTATGGGATTCCCATACGGCCGATTATATATGCTGCCTGTTCATGAAGATATTCATTTACCTTCTCGGTCTGTAACATATCTTCGATGATTATTGAAATGACTGCAACTCTGGTTTCCATGAAAATTCCTTTCGTTCCGGTTCTTTGTGTGAAATACTGCTGATAAATCCACGGACTGCTGCCGCAGTCCTTCATGCACTCACACTCCCGAACCGTTCCGGTTCTTCGTGTTCGTGCATGTTATCGTCGCTAAAGCATAAATAATCTTTCCTGTCAGCAGGAAGATTATTTATGCTTTGCGACTGGATTTATCAGCATATTCTGGGAAGAAGTTCACCGCCGGGCTGGGCGAGGATTGTCTGGGTGCCGACTTCTGTGGTCATGACTACCCTTCCCGGATGCTCGGCTGTTACTTTCCCGATAACTGCGGCTTCCTTTGCGTATGGTGTGGTCTTAAGGGCGGCTAATATCTTTTCCGCATGCTCTTCCGGAGCCATTATCACCAGCCTGCCTTCACAAGCCAGGTATAATGGCTCCAGTCCCAGCATTCCGCATACTCCTCTCACCTCGTCTGCAACCGGGATTCTGTCCGCATACAGGTCTATTCCTACACCGCTCTGCCCTGTAATCTCATAAAGTACTGTTCCCACGCCGCCTCTTGTGGCATCCCTTATCACGTGAACGTCCTTCACTTCATTTAATACAGCCTCTACCGCTCCCCATAAAGGTGCGCAGTCACTGGTAACATCTGCCTCTATACCGAAATCTTCCCTCTCAAGAAGGATGGTACATCCGTGCCTTCCCACATCACCGGTTACTATGATCACATCTCCCGGCTTTGCGAAATCTCCTGATGTTGACACACCTTCCATTATCTCCCCTACACCGGTAGTTGTAATGAACACTCCGTCCACCTGCCCCTTGCCGGCTACCTTTGTATCACCGGAAACAACCTTAATCCCTGCTTCTTTTGCAGTCTTTTCCATGGCTGCGGCAATTTCCTCCAGCTTATCCATGGGAAATCCCTCTTCTATTACAAACGCGCATGAAAGATACAAAGGTCTTGCGCCCATACATGCCAGGTCATTTACCGTACCGCATATGGACAGCTTTCCGATATTTCCTCCCGGGAAGAATGCCGGTGACACTATGAATCCATCAGTGGACATAGCCATCCTGCCTGCAGGCGGTGTAAGTACCGCTGCATCATCCGCAGTAAGGTCCGGATTGGCAAAATGAGCCTTAAAAACCCGATCTATTAATTCTGAAGTCTGCTTTCCGCCTGCACCATGTGCCAGAGTTACCGTTTTCATGTTATTATCCTCTTAAATTCTGTAGATTGATTTTATTTTTATAAATGTTATGCCTGAAAGTCCACTGTCGTAAGGCAGCAAACAGTACACGCGGTGCCTTTATATATCGCCATATGTATAATACGCCGAGCATGCACCTTCATTTGATACCATACAGGCTCCCACCGGATGCTCCGGTATACATGCCTTGCCGAAGCACGGGCAGTCAACAGGCCTGCATATTCCCTGAAGGACCTCACCGCAGCGGCAGGCTCTGTTGGGTTTTCCTTCTATCAAAGGCATATTAAAATGCTTCCGGGCATCATATGCTGCGTATTCTTCCCTTAATTTCATACCTGACTGTGGAATCATGCCCAGTCCCCGCCATTCCGTGTCGCAGGGCTCCATCATTTTATCCACCAGCGCCATCGCTTCCGGAGCGCCTTCTTCCGTCACGACTCTCGGGTAACAGTTCACGAAGAATGGCTTTCCCTCCTGGAATTTCTTAATGGCCACGGCAATGGCTGTTACCAGCTCGGAAGCCGTGAATCCGCCGCATACACCGCTGATTCCTTCATCCACCAGGGATTTTACCAGTCCTGTTCCCGTCACCGCCGTGACATGTCCCGGATAAAAGTATACATCCACGCTGTCCTTAAGCATCCTGTATGCTGAAGGCATGGTCTTATTGGCTGTCAGGATCGAAAAATTCTTCAGGCCTTCCGCTGCGGCCTGCTCAACTGCAAGACATGCGGAAGGTGTGGTGGTTTCAAATCCTACCGAAAGGAATACCACTTCCTCTTCCGGATGGTTCTTTGCATAGGTTACTGCATCTAAGGGAGTGTAAACTATCTTAACCTTTGAACCTCTGCTCCTGACATCTGCCAGGGAGCTTCTGCTTCCGGGTACCCTCACCAGGTCTCCGAAGGTGGTGATGGTGACGCCTTTTTCCTCAGCCAGATATACTGCTTCATCTATATACCCCACCGGAGTTACGCATACCGGACATCCGGGACCTGATATAAGCTCCACATTCTCCGGAAGGAGCTTCCTTATACCCTGCCTGAATATTTCATGGGTATGGGTTCCGCAGACCTCCATTATCCTTATCTTAGGCCCGTCATATGACCTGATTATTTTTATGGCTTTTTCCTTTGCACTTTCCATATATCTCACCTGTTATAATAAAGAATCCAGAACTGCCTCCGTCTCGGCAGTATCCTCGTCGGTGATCTTCGCAATAGCCACCCCTGCGTGTACCATTACGTAATCCCCCGGTTCCAGATCGCTTACAAGCCTTGCGCTTACCTGTCTTTTTGCTCCTCCGGCATCCACCAGTGCCATGCCATCCTGTAATTTAATGACTTTAGCTGAAAGTCCTACGCACATATCAGTCCTCCATATTCTCCATTGCATACAGTGCCTGTCCCAGGGATATTCCGCCGTCATTCGGAGGCACCATATGATGTATCAGTACTTTAAATCCTTCTTTTTCCAGTTTGTCTTTAGTCAGTTTTGTCAGCAGCGTGTTCTGGTAAACACCTCCCGACAGGGCTGCCGTATCCGGTCCGCCTTCATCCCGTATGATAATGCATATATACCTTACCATCTGGGCCAGCGCATCGTGGAAGATATATGCCAGTTTTGCCTTATCCTCCCCTGCTACAGCAGCTTTGATAATATACATGATCAGGTCTTTTGTATTTAACAGCCCGTCTTTTATATATTGTAATTCAGGCAGCCTGTAATCTTCATCCGGTTCATATTCTTCAGCCCTGAACTGAAGGTATGTTGACGCCTCTCCTTCAAATGTGGAACGGTACCTTACCCCCAGTATGGCACTTACTGCGTCAAATATCCTTCCGCAGCTTGTGGACTTCACGGCATTCAGATTTTTTGTGGTCATCTTATATAACACTCTGAACTCTGCCTGACTGCACAGCTGAAGATCCATGGCAGTCTGTGCCGCTTCTTCAGGATCTTCGATATATTCCGCTATCATGGCGGCGGCTATTCTCCAGCCTTCCTTTGCAGAAATGTCGCCTCCCACCTGCAGGAACGGTGTCACATGGCTGCGACGTTCAAATCCCTTAGTATCAGATACCAGGATTTCTCCGCCCCACACCGTGCCGTCTGTTCCGTATCCGGTTCCGTCAAAACTGATGCCGATGACTTTATCCCTGCAGTCATTTTCCGCCATGCATGAAAGAACATGTGCGTAATGATGCTGTATCTTCAGAAGGGGTACACTCCATTTTTCTGCAAGTTCTTCAGCTGTCTCCACCGAATGGTACAGAGGATGCATGTCAGCTGCTATCACTGCGGGCTTTACCTCCAGCAATGAAGCCATCAGGTCTATCTCATCCGTCAAGGCGTTTATGGCCCTCAGGTCTGCCAGATCTCCTATATATGGCGACGGATACAGAAGATTGCCTGTTCCTATGGTAAAGCTGTTCTTCAGCTCTCCTCCTATGGCCAGCAGAGGCTTCGGTGCTTTATTCCCCAGCATGAAGGGCAGGGGTGCATAGCCTCTGGACCGTCTGATCATATAGGGTTTACCCTCCAGTGTATCCAGTACCGTGTCGTCTGCCCTTACCCTGATGTCCCTGTCATTGGATATTATGATGTCGCACAGATGGCCTAAAGACTGAAGTGCTCCTTCATCTTCCCTGCATATGGGAGCCCCGGACTCATTGCCGCTGGTCATTACCAGACAGTCAGGCATTTCAACATCATCGTTATAATTGAAAAGCAGCATCTGCACAGGTGCGTAAGGAAGCATTACTCCCAGCTTCGGATTGCCCGGCGCTGTTATATCAGCTACCCTGCCCTTCTTTCTTTTCAGAAGAATGACAGGCTTTTGATGTCCTGTCAGGATTCCCCGCAGATTGTCTGTAAGCTCACATTCCCGCTCAGCCACGGTCTCATCCTTCATCATTACGGCGAAGGGCTTTACAGGCCTGTTCTTAAGCATTCTGAGCCTTTCTACCGCTTCAGGGTTCGTTGCGTCGCAGCACAGGTGAAATCCTCCGATTCCCTTTATTGCAGCTATTCCGCCTCCGGCAACGGTCTTACGAAGAGCCGTGATGGCATCCCGTCCTTTTATGTTTATATCGCCGTTTTTCTCCAGTACATACACCTGAGGTCCGCATTCCGGACAGCATACAGGCTGGGCATCATAGCGTCTGGTCTTCGGATCATAATATTCTGCTGCACAGTCCGGGCACATGGGAAACTTTTTCATGCTGGTCCTTACCCTGTCATAAGGCAGAGCCTCCAGTATGGTAAGTCTGGGCCCGCAGCAGGTGCAGTTGATGAATGGATGAAGATATCTCTTATTCGAAGGATCAAACATCTCCTTTTTGCATTCATCACATATGGCTATATCAGGTGATATGAATATCTCTCCGGAGGTTTTTTCGCTTTCTATTATCTCAAATGTATCAAAATGCCTTCGCGGATCTAAAGGCTTGACATCGACCTTCAGTATGGCTGCACGTTTCGGAGGCTGATTTTCCAGGAGATGAAGAAACCTGTCTGTCTGCCCGGCCGTACCCTCAGCAAATATTTCTACATAAGGTCCCTTATTGCAGACGCTTCCTGTGATTTTGCTTTCAGCTGCGTGCCTGGCCACCGTAGGCCTGAAGCCCACGCCCTGGACTATTCCGTATACTTTTATTATCAGTAATTGTCTGTCCATAGTTTCCGTTTCTGTTCATCCGGCTGTATATGAAAATGTTGTTCATCCTGCCCCGTGAGCATGTATGTGAAATATCTGATATGACGAGCCGTCTTAATTCAGGGATGATAAGACGTGATTGCGCAGGGGACGGATTCGTACCACAAGTACGTAATCCGTCAGGCGTAACTGAGCAGTAAACTCATCAGGAGTTTACTGCGAATTACACCGACCTGCAGCAATTGCGGCTTAGAATCCCATGAATTACAGGCGCAGTCATCACAGATATTTAATATACATGCTCACGGGGCAGAAGGCACACATTCATTGCAGTCTTCAGTCCTCTGCTATCCTTCCGGAACATGCAAAATGCATTATATCTATAAACTCAGCCGACTCAGGGACCATGGGTTTCATCATCATGTCTCCGATGACGATGTCATAGCCCGCTGATGCATGTATGAGATCCTCCTCTTCGGAAAGGCTCAGGTCTCCTTCTTCCTTAAGCTCATTTCTCATCATAAAGAAGCTTCCGCATGTGACTTCAGCCGCACCCTTCTCCCTGACAAGCTTTCTCAGTTCATTGGCAAGGATCTGCTGATGGATGATAAGAACCTTTCTGCCCCGGAAATCCATATCCGGTGCTGTCTCCTGAAGAAGCCTGTCAGCCCCCGGGAAAATGCATTCACAGGGGATGCCGAATTTATCCCTGACATACTCAGCTGCCTTTACAGCAGCCGGGGATACAACCACCAGCCTGCTTACGCCTCCCATTTTCCGTACCGCATCAAGTCCGTCACCCAGACCGTAGCAGTATACCTTTCCGAAGCACTCTTCCATCCGGGCTTTAAATCCCAGATTGCTTACAGAAAGAGGAGTTGCTCCCAGGATACCCACCGCATCCTCTTTTTCGCTGTCAGCGGCAAACTCTTTTACCAGCTCATACCAGGCAGCTTCCTCACCCTTATCACAGTTGTGGGTGCCGGTGGCCTCCACGCATACCACCGGAAGGTCCGTCTTTTTCTCAGCCATGCGTTTCAGGGCCCTGTAATCAGTGCCGATTACCGCCGGTACCGGAGTACCTATGATCACTGCACAGGATGCTTCTATCTGTCCGCAGGCATCCGCCAGTTTTGCCACCAGCCTGTCGTCCCTGCCGAATATGGCATCCATGTCCCTTAATCCTGCACTGAAGATACAGCTTTTCTTTCTGAACCATCTGGGTTCATCAAACCCGCATACATTTCCCGAGCATCCCCCGGCGTCACAGATGACTATTATTCCGCCCATTTCATAAAATACCGAAGTGGCACCTGAAATATCAGGAGCAAAAGGAGGCATGTATTTCCTGAGTCCTTTCATTATCCGACCTCCTTTGCTGCAGCTGCAAGCTGCTCAAACAGTTTTCTCACACCTGCATATCCGTATGGCTGGATATCCCCGTGCCACAGCACATGCCGGGCTCCGGGATTATAATATGCAGCATCTTTTCCTATCGTAAAAGTAATATCTTTGTTTTCGCTGTAGTAGATCATCGACGGATCCAGATTTGAAAACACCTTTGTCTCCGGGCTGAGCTCCGCGAGCATCTCAACAAATGTGTAATTCTCTCCTCCTATGGTTCCGTAAATTTCCGAAACCCTGAATCCCTCCTTCACAAGTGAAAGAGCCATTTCAAAGGGATCCCCGTTCATGAACTCGCCCACTGCAAAGTTAACATCCATATCCCTGACGGCATCCCTGAATTCATCTGCTGCCCTTACCGCAGCAGCCTTATATGATGCATCGTCAAATGTTACTCCCAATGCATTTGCCAGTGCCTTATACTGGCTTTCTATCTTATCGATCTGATACAGGCGCCTTATCTCAATGGAGGGCATGGACAGCCTTTCCTGAAGGTCTGCGGCTGCAAATCTCGCCTCGGAATTAAGGACCAGGTTGAAGTTGGCCTCCGCCATCATCAGGTATTCGCCGAAAGATCTGAGCTTTCCTATCTCCCTTATGGTCTTTACCCCTATGCTCTTA
>JABUTA010000073.1:3490-11836 GCA_021443845.1 Parasporobacterium sp. | reverse complement strand
ATGGGGATATTTCGATCATTGCTACGTGCTGAATCGGGGAAAAGGGAATTCTCAGGTGCCGGATGCAGCCATATATGCAGAAAGCAGGGGAATTACCATGGAACTTTATACATCAGAACCTGCACTGCAGGTTTATAACGGTAATCCTGTGGGTGTGTGTCTTGAATCACAGATGTATCCATGCGCACCGAATTATCCTGAATTCCCTTCCGCATTTGTAAAGGCAGGAGAAAAAAGGACATGGAAAAATTCATTAAAATTCATAGTCAGATAATAATTATATGTAATTTTGATGATTTATGTTTAAAAAATTAAAACTATTTGTTAAAATACCCGTAAATTTTATCTTGAGGTAGAGCGAATGCGTTGTAGAGAATGTGGCTCGGAAGTTGATAACGATAAAGCCTTTTGCCCGCTTTGCGGGGCACCTATGAAAGTTACAGCTGATTATGATTATATTCAGGCTGAGATCGCCAATAAAGTCGACCGTTTCTTTTATGAAGACAGAAAAAATGACACAGCTGCAGACAAGGAAGATCTGGATCTGAACCTTTTTGTGAAATCAGGAAATAACAGCCTGCAGCAGGATGACAATAACAGAATCAACGACGGAAACCGTAAATCTGTAAACAGATCAGATGATCAGAGAAGCGATGGGTCAGGGGACTTTGCCAAGACAAAGAACATTTACGGTAATGACAGCATATTCAATGATGAGGAAGAATACGGCGAAAGCCCTGATCCTGAATATGATGAACCTGTACGCAAGGAAAAAAGAAGGCCTGAACGCCGAACGAACGAGCGTCCTCCGGTGAGAAATGTTCCGAGAAGGCATGACAGACCTCTTGATGATGCTGATTATTATGGGGAAAAGGATCAGACAACTGCCAAAATACTTACGGTGCTGATAATTTTCGTTATAATAGCTGCTTGTGCGATAGGTGTCATGGCAATCACAGGGGTATTCAGGACCGATAAAAATGCAGACTCCAGGCAGTCACAGCTTACATCTCTTTCAAGTAATATAGTTGCCGGGCAGATCTACAAGGCACCTCTGGAGGTACAGCTTACCAATGCATATGAGGGGAATGTATTCTATACACTTGACGGAACAGAGCCTTCTATTGATTCGAAAATGTATACGGGACCTTTCGTGATCACTCCGAATGATGTGGCAAATACATATCCTGCAGTAAATCTGAGAGCCGTATCATTCTCTCCGGACTCAGAAAAAACCGGTGATCTTAATATTACTTTTGAATTTGAATATGAAGAGGGTGCTGTAACATTGCAGCCGGAAACTGAACTGACGTCTCTTCAGGCACCTGTAATATCGCCGGCATCGGGCTCATATTCATCTGATATGAGTATTACAGTGGAATCCCCTGACGGGGCTGATATTTATTATACCTATGACGGAACCGCACCTACGGTCAATTCGGCAAAATATACAGGACCTGTTAAAATGATTCCGGGTTCTACCATTTTTGCGGCTGTCTGCATATCCGGAGATATTGAAAGTCCTATGTCATCTGCTTCTTATGTGCTTGAGTATGATTATGATATTTCCAGCAATCAGGCCATAGAACTTGTTAAGAATGTACTTATCTGGAATTATGAGATTGCAGATTATGACGGAAATACATATGAAGGCGGAAAGACATACTTCTTCCACAAAGGTGTATATACAATCGATGAATATACATATTATATCATTGAGGCAGATACCTTTGATGCAGAGGGAGCAATGGAGAACATCAGTTATCTTGGAGTAGGTGTAAACTACGGAACAGTTAATTACGTAGAGCCTTCAGGGGCATCTTATTCGATTGTATACTGATGATCAGGATAATCGCGGTCGGTAAGATCAAAGAAAAATATCTGACAGATGCAATTGCCGAATACAGTAAAAGGCTGGGAGCATATACCGGACTTGAGATTATTCAGGTTGCAGATGAAAAATGCCCGGAGGGTGCTCCGGACAGCGTTCTTTTCCGGATAAAGGAAAAAGAAGGTAAAAGAATCCTTGAAAATATAGCTGATAGGGATTACGTGATCACATTGGAGATCTGCGGGAAAAAGTTATCATCAGAGGGCCTGGCGGAACATCTGGAGAAGATGCGGGTCAGAGGAGTTTCAGATTTTGCTTTTGTAATAGGAGGCTCTCTCGGGCTGTCGCCGGAGGTGTCGTCAAGGGCTGATCTTAAACTCAGCTTTTCCGATATGACATTTCCTCACCAGTTGATGAGAGTCATCCTTCTGGAACAGATTTACAGATCTTTTAAGATCATACGAAAAGAACCCTATCACAAATAGCAGCAGGTTGTTTTTTCAGGGTGCTTTTACGGCACCCTGTTTATATGTAAAGGAATGATCATATGGCAAAAAAGAAATCAAGAACTGAGCTCCGGGAAATCATATACCTTATTCTTTTCCGCGCGGATTTTGTTGAACCCGGGGAAATGGCTTACCAGATAAGGCAGTTTTTCATTGATGAGGATGAATTTACACTTGAAGAAACGGAATATGTTTCTGCAAAAGTCCTTAATATTTGCAATCATATCGAGGAAATTGACGAAAAACTGGCTGAGTACAGTGTGGGATGGAAGGTTAAGAGAATGAACAAGTCTGATCTGACGGCATTAAGGCTTGCATATTATGAAATCTTCTATGATGATACCGTGCCTGCAGGTGCAGCCATAAACGAAGCGGTTGAACTGGCCAAAAACTACGGTACAGACAGTTCAGGCTCATTTGTAAACGGCATTCTGGCAAAGGTAGCGGCTGATGCAGAACACTAAGAATATCTATTCCGTCAGTCAGGTAAACCGGTACATCAAAAAGATGTTTGATGAGGATTTTATCCTGAATAATATCTGTATCAAGGGCGAAATATCGAACTGTAAATATCATTACAGCGGTCATATATATTTTTCCCTTAAAGATGAAACCGGTGTCATATCGGGGGTGATGTTTGCATCGGATGCCGCATCCCTAAGGTTTCGCCTGTCTGACGGCATGCAGGTTAATGTTACGTGCCGTATAAGTGTATATGAAAAGGGCGGTAACTATCAGTTTTATGCAAAGAAAATAGAACAGGACGGTTTTGGTGATCTTTTCAGGAGGTTTGAGGAACTGAAGGAAAGGCTGAGAGAATCCGGGATGTTCGATGACATGTATAAAAAGCCTGTTCCGGCATTTTCATACCGGATCGGAGTGGTGACTGCCGAAACCGGTGCCGTTATAAGAGATATATATAATGTCGCTTCAAGAAGAAATCCTTACTGCAGTATTGTTCTGTACCCGGCGAAGGTTCAGGGTGAGGGAGCAGCACGGACCATATGCGCCGGGATAAGGACTCTGGACCGTATGGGGCTGGATGTCATCATTGTAGGCCGGGGCGGAGGTTCCATTGAAGATCTGTGGGCTTTTAATGAAGAAATTGTTGCCCGGGAGATTTTTAATGCAGTTACTCCTGTAATTTCTGCAGTAGGACACGAAACAGACTATACCATAGCTGATTTCGCAGCAGATCTCAGGGCACCTACACCTTCTGCAGCAGCAGAACTGGCGGTTTTTGACTATAGGAGATTCCTTGAGGATCTTGAGGGATACGGATTTAAACTTAAGACCTCTTTCAGCAATATACTTAAGCAGTATTCAGACAGGCTGGATAATTACAGGCTTACCCTGGATATAAATTCACCCCTGAATCAGATTCAGCAAAAATCAGGAAGACTCTTAGAACTTAATGCCGGGCTCAATGAACTCATGAATCTGAAAATGAGCATTTCCAGAGAAAAGCTTATCGCATACTCTGAAAGGCTGGAAGGACTTTCACCTCTTAAAAGACTGTCTGAAGGTTATGCATTTGTCACTGATGCGGGAGGAAAGTGTATCAGAAGCATCAGACAGGCAGATGCAGGTGATATGATTAACGTAGAACTCAGAGACGGAACTTTATCCGCAGAAATCATGACTGTGGTGAATACTGAAAGGTAAATGATATGGAATATGACATAAATAATCTTACAATAGATCAGTCATTTAAGGAACTGGACAGAATTATTGCGCTAATGCAGTCGGAGGATATTTCTCTGGAAGATGCTTTCAGTCTTTACAAAGAAGGTCTTACAGTAGTTGAAGGCTGCAGCGGTAAAATTGAAAAAATTCAGTGTGCTATCAGAAAACTGAATACAGCAGAGGAATAAACATGGATAAAAGAGTTCTTCAGGATCATGTTGATGATATTAATAATATAATAGAGGGATTTCTCCCTGTTCCGGACGGATATAATTCGGAACTGGCTGAAGCGATGAGATATTCTGTCAATGGAGGAGGAAAAAGACTTCGTCCCATGTTCATGCAGGAAGTGTTCAGGATGTTTTCCGAGGGACGGGAAGAGCCTTTGATTCTTCATGCATTTATGTCAGCAATTGAATTCATACATACGTATTCCCTTATACACGATGATCTTCCTGCAATGGATAATGATGAATACAGACGAGGGCAGCTGACATCCCATGTAAAATACGGAGAGGCGGCAGCAATTCTTGCCGGAGATGCACTTCTCAATCATGCATTTGAAATCATTTTTACGTGTATTGAAGAAAGTGAGGATCCTGAAGATTATATGGCGGGAATCAGTGCTGCAAGAGTACTTTCATCCAAAGCCGGCATGTCCGGCATGATAGGCGGGCAGTATATTGATGTCTATTCGGAGAAGCATCCTGATTTTACGGTAGATAAGGATGTTCTGAATTATATATACCGGAATAAAACCTCTGCACTGATCGAGGCTGCATTCATGGCCGGAGCTATTATAGGAGGTGCTGCAGATATCGAAATAAGCGTTGTGGAAAAAATGGCAACGTACATCGGTCTGGCATTCCAGATACAGGATGATATTCTTGATGTTGAAGGGGACAGCAGTGTTCTGGGCAAGCCTGTAGGAAGTGATGAGAAAAACGACAGGCAGACATTTGTATCACTTTACGGCCTTGAGAAAGCCAGGGAAGCAGTCAGAACATATACTGACAGGGCACTGGAGATTTTTGATAAACTGAGACATAAAAACGTATTTTTAAGAGAACTGATCATACTGCTGATCAGCAGAGAAAACTGATGGATTATCCAATACTTAATACAATCGAATCACCGGATGATCTTAAAAGGCTTTCCCGTGATCAGCTGGATATACTCTGTGAGGAGATCAGGCATTTTCTTGTGGAAAAAGTCAGCAGAACAGGAGGTCATCTTGCATCCAATCTGGGTGTGGTGGAACTGACTGTTGCGCTTCTTCTCTGTACGGATCTGCCTCAGGATAAGATAGTCTGGGATGTAGGACATCAGTCATACGTTTATAAAATCCTTACCGGCAGAAGGGACGAGTTTGATCATCTCAGACAGTACGGGGGACTCAGCGGATTCCCTAAAAGACGGGAATCTGAGTACGATGCATTCAATACCGGTCATTCTTCAACCTCTATTTCAGCGGCTCTCGGGCTGGCCATGTCTTATTACATGGCCGGCGATGACAGAACAGTTGCTGCTGTTATAGGTGATGGCTCCCTTACAGGGGGGCTGGCTTTTGAAGCTCTGAATAATGCATCTGAGCTTAAACGGAATTTTATTGTCATCCTTAATGACAACGATATGTCCATTGCCCATAATACCGGCGGGTTATCTGCATATATGTCCAGACTCAGAGCAGGAAAAATATATAATGGTGCGAAGATCAGCGTGGCAGACAAGCTGATAAGGATTCCCGGAGTTGGCGAAAAACTGATAAAGAGCATTAAGAAGACAAAAAGCAGTCTGAAGCAGCTTGTTGTTCCGGATATGATCTTTGAAGATATGGGACTTACCTATCTGGGACCCTTCGATGGCCATAATATAGATACTATGGTCCGTTTCATAAATGAGGCTAAGAAGATAGATCATCCTGTTGTAATACATGTTAAAACCAAAAAGGGCAAAGGGTACGGTCCTGCGGAACGTAATCCCGAAAAATTCCACGGAATTTCAGCATTTGACCCGAAGACAGGTGAAATTATTTCCCCCGGAAAAAATAAAACATATACAGAGTTTTTTTCCGGAGCAATTGTTGAAGCAGGCAGGGAGAATAATAATATTGTTGCCATTACTGCCGCAATGCCGGAAGGTACGGGACTTAATGAATTTAAAAAACAGTATCCCGAAAGATTCTTTGATGTAGGCATAGCTGAGGCTCACGCAGTTACATTTGCAGCCGGACTGGCGACTGCCGGACGCAAACCTTTTGTGGCTGTTTATTCTTCATTCCTTCAGAGAGCCTATGACGAGATAATCCATGACGTATGTCTTCAGAATCTTCCTGTCACGTTCTGTATAGACAGGGCAGGTCTGGTGGGCCAGGATGGTGAAACCCATCAGGGTATATTTGATATTTCATATCTGAGTACCATACCAAATATGAATATAATAGCTCCCAAAAACGGAACTGAACTTATGGATGCTGTAAGGTTTGCTGCAGATTTTAACGCACCTCTGGCAATCAGATATCCGAGAGGTGCTGCAGAGGATATTTTTACAGAATTCAGACAGCCTTTTGAACTGGGGCACAGTGAAGGTATATTCCTGGAAAAGGATATAGCCATAATTTCCGTAGGAAATATGATGAAAACTGCTGCCGCAGTAAGGGAACGACTCAAGGCTCAGGGCCTTTATGTATCCCTGATAAATGCTAGATTTGTCAAACCCGTTGATGAAAAGCTGCTGGATGATCTGCTTGCCGATCATAAATGCATTATCACAATGGAAGAAAATGTGATTAGCGGCAGCTACGGAATGGCGGTGCTCAGACATCTGAATGAGATCGGTTCCGATATCCGGGTTATTAATATTGCATTGCCTAATATTTATGTGGAACAGGGTGACGTATCTGTCCAGCGGTCAGAATGTCGTATTGATCCTGACAGTATATACGAAAGAATAATAAAGGAACTTCAGTGAAAAAGAGATTAGATGTACTTCTTACAGAACTTGACCCCTCACTTACACGGTCAAAAGCACAGACCATGATAATGAGCGGAATAGTATATGTTAATAACCAGAAAGAAACAAAATCAGGCTCCATGTTTCCGGAGGACGCCCTTGTGGAGGTTCGGGGGGAATCTCTGAAATACGTAAGCAGAGGAGGTCTCAAGCTTGAGAAGGCAATGGAATGCTTTCCTGTAAGTCCCTCCGGCAAAGTTTGCATGGACATAGGATCATCAACCGGTGGTTTCACTGACTGCATGCTCCAGAACGGCGCCTTAAAGGTATACTGCGTCGACGTTGGAAAGGGCCTGCTTGATTATAAGCTTAGAAATGATCCCAGGGTAGTGGTTATGGAGAAGACAAACATCAGATACCTTAAACCCGAAGAGATGCCTGAAAAGATAAATTTTGCCAGTGTTGACGTTTCATTCATATCCCTTACTCTTGTAATTCCGGCGGCTCTTTTGCTGCTGGATGATCATAAGGAAATGGTTATGCTCATAAAGCCCCAGTTTGAAGCCGGCAGGGAAAAAGTTGGCAAGAAGGGGGTTGTGCGGGATCCGGCAGTTCACGAAGAAGTTATAGAAAAAATATATGATTTTGCATCAGCCTCCGGTCTGAGTGCAGTGGGCCTTGATTTTTCACCTGTGAAGGGACCTGAAGGAAATATAGAATATCTGATATATGTTAATGCTGACGGTGGACAGAGCTTTGACCGCAGCATAATAAAAGACGTGGTAAAAAGAGCTCATGACAGACTGGATAAAACGGGACAGACAGTATGAAGAAATTTTTGCTTGTAACCAATGTGACAAAAGATCCTGATGGTGCTCTTACGGATCGGGCCAGGAAGATAATCGAATCCGAGGGAGGAATATGTACAGCATGCCTTTTTTCGGAAAAGATCAAAGGCACCCAGTACGGCAAGCTTAATCCTGCCTCTGTACCTGAGGATACGGAGCTGATCATTACTCTGGGAGGAGACGGGTCGTTCCTTCATGCAGCGAAGGATCTTATCGACCTGAATATTCCTGTCATGGGAGTTAATCTGGGAAATCTAGGATACCTTACCGAGATGGATCTGGATGGATTTGCGGAGGAGTTCTCACATATCTGCAGAAACGAATATCATATTGAAAGCAGGATGCTTCTTGAGGGTTCCATAATACGTGAAGACAAGGAGATTATCAGGGATATTGCCATTAATGATATTGTACTGAACCGCCTTGGCAGTATGAGCATAATTAATTTTGATGTTCTGGTAAACGGCCGTTTTCTTAACAGCTATTGTGCCGACGGTTATATTATAAGTTCTCCAACAGGATC
>JABUTA010000073.1:0-3472 GCA_021443845.1 Parasporobacterium sp. | reverse complement strand
GCCGGAGGTCCTGTTGCCCATCCTGTGTCTGAGATAATTATCACAACCCCTGTATGTGAGCATACCCTTAATTCAAGAAGTGTGGTATTTTCAGCTGATGCACAGATTGATGTTGTGGTAAGAGATAAGGCTGAGGAGGTACGTCAGATCATAGCAATATCCTTTGACGGGGATCAGGAGATTGTACTTAAGAACTCTGATGTGGTAAGGGTCACGAAGTCATGTAAGAAACTGCGTAATCTGAGACTTGATGAAATGAGTTTTGTTGAACATCTCGGAAAGAAAATGAGATGATCATATGTATAAAAGTACTGTAAGTATGAGGCGGTTTCAGAAGTTTTTTGTGAGAAATATTTCATCTGTTTCGTATAGAATATAAGAAAAATCAAGAGGAGTAAGATTATGAAAAAACCAGTAGTATTGATGATACTTGACGGATACGGACTGGGTCCGGTATATGAAGGAAATGCCATTTCTAAGGCTCAGACTCCGGTTATGGACAGACTCATGAAGGAATATCCTTTTGTGAAGGGTGAGGCTTCAGGTCTTGCAGTAGGACTTCCTGAAGGCCAGATGGGAAATTCTGAAGTGGGTCATCTTAATATGGGAGCCGGCCGTGTGGTATATCAGGATCTTACACGTATCACCAAATCTATTGAGGACGGGGATTTCTTCGAAAAGAAGGAACTGACAGATGCCATAGACAACTGTCTGAAAAACGGAACGGATCTTCATGCATACGGACTTATGTCTGACGGAGGCGTCCACAGTGATATCAGACATCTTTATGCACTACTGAAGCTCTGTAAAATGAAAGGTCTTGACAGAGTATATGTTCACTGCTTTATGGACGGAAGAGATACTTCTCCTACATCAGGCATTGAATACATCAAAGAGCTTGTTAAGGTGATGGGTGAAGAAACAGGTAAGATTGCCACCGTTACCGGACGTTATTATGCCATGGACCGGGACAACAGATGGGAACGTGTACAGAGAGCCTATGATGCCCTTGCAAAGGGTAAAGGCGTTTTGGAAACAGATCCTGTTGAAGCAATACAGCATTCCTATGACAAGGGCGTTAATGATGAATTTATTGAGCCTGTGGTCATAACAGAAAACGGAAAACCTGTCGCAACTATAAAAGACGGTGATTCGGTCATATTCATAAACTTCCGTCCGGACCGCGCAAGAGAAATATCCAGAACATTCTGCTGTGATGATTTTACAGGTTTTGACAGAGGGGACAGAATAAAAACCGATTACGTTTGCTTTACGGAATATGATGTTACCATTCCCAACAAATCAATAGTATTCAAAGAAGAAGAAATTGAAAATACATTCGGGGAATACCTTTCAAAATGCGGTCTTAAGCAGGCAAGAATAGCAGAAACCGAAAAATACGCCCATGTAACATTCTTCTTTAACGGCGGTGTTGAGGCTCCTAATCCCAATGAAGACAGGTTTCTTATCCCGTCTCCGAAGGTCGCAACATATGACCTTCAGCCTGAAATGAGTGCCCCTGCTGTCTGTGATACACTGATAGAAAAAATAGATTCGGGTATTTATGATGTAATTATCATCAACTTTGCAAATCCGGATATGGTAGGACATACAGGAGTTGACGGAGCTGTTGTGAAAGCTATAGAAACCGTTGATACCCTGGTGGGAAGAGTTGTTGAAGAAATCAAAAAAGCTGACGGTGTAATGTTCCTGTGTGCAGATCACGGAAATGCAGAGGAACTTCTTGATTACAAGACCGGAGAGGCCTGGACAGCACATACCACCAATCCTGTACCCTTTATCCTGATAAACGCACCGGAAGGATGGTCCCTGAAGGAAGGAGGAAGGCTCTGTGATATTGCTCCGACACTTCTGGAGCTTCTGAAACTTCCCCAGCCTGAAGAAATGACAGGCATCAGTCTTCTGATTAAATAAATATATTTGAAAAATATACTTGCCATAGATATACAGCTGTGATAGTATATATTTTGTTGATTTCTGATTAGGAGGAAAATTATCGTGTCAGTATTTTATATTATAGCAACAATCGTTATTTCGATCATCGCTGTTATATTAATAGTAGCCATAACTCTTCAGCAGAGTAAGAGTGCAGGACTTTCCGGAGCACTTGCAGGTCAGTCTGAATCATACTGGTCAAAGAACAAATCAAGATCTAAAGAAGGCAAGTTAGAGAGAATCACTACGATCGCAGGAATTGTATTTTTCATATTGGCAATCCTCCTGAATGTAGGAATGTTTATCAAGTAATTAATGCTGATTTCAAACACTCTCAGTAAAATGAGAGTGTTTTTTATTGCAGTGTACGGAGCATACGGAGTATGGGAAAAGATTTTTACAGGCTTGTGGCCAATAATAAAAAAGCATATCATGATTACTTCGTAGAAGAGACCTTTGAGGCCGGTCTGGAGCTGGTGGGGACAGAGGTTAAATCACTTCGTATGGGCAAATGCAGCATAAAGGAATCATTTATCCGCATCAAAGACGGGGAAGCGGTCATTTACGGTATGAATATATCACCTTATGAGAAAGGCAATATATTCAACAGGGATCCTCTGAGAGTGAGAAAGCTGCTGCTTCACAAGTCTGAGATACGTAAGCTTAATCAGCAGGTCATGCAGCAGGGCATGGCGATAATACCCCTTCAGGTTTTTTTCAGAGGCAATCTGTGCAAGCTGGAACTGGGCCTGTGCAGAGGCAAAAAGCTGTATGACAAACGTGAGGATATTGCCAGAAAAGACCAGAAACGGGAAGCTGAACGTGATTACAAAGTACGTAATCTGAGAGCATGATCATAAGACAGGCTCTTATATATACCTCGGGGCTGTAAAGGTTTCGACGGGGTTTCGGAAGTATGATAAGCCACTGGTAGCGGGTAACTACCTTAAAAGATCCACTTAAATTTAAACGCTAAAAATAATAAATTAGCTTTAGCTGCCTAAGCTGCAGCTCGTCGGCCCGGCATCCTCCGTTGTGCCGGTAACCGGCGTCGACTAAACGGAAAACTCTTTATCCTAAGCTTTGCGGATAAAGAAAATTCATGAAGCTACCCTGTATGGAAGTCTGTCATTGGGGATCTGTGCAGGGGAAACAAAATTTCAATGACTGCAGTGGGAGAAAGTTGTATGGATGAGATTTCGGACAGGGGTTCGATTCCCCTCAGCTCCATAATTAAAGGAAACGGTTTTTATTGCCGTTTCTTTTTCATTTTATGTAATTTAAGAGGATTAAGTCTTATTTTGTTGACAAAATGTCCATCTGAGATATAATACATACCGACAGGGGTGCTGGCACAGGCCGGCTGAGACCATAAGGAACCCTGAACCTGATCCGGATAATGCCGGCGGAGGGAGTCGAAATCATAGCATCATACAGCATATCTTTCGAACCGTAACGCTCAGGCTTTACGGTATTTTTATTTTTACCGCCTGAAAAAGTAAAAAAGGAGCAGAGC
>JABUTA010000072.1:8430-9735 GCA_021443845.1 Parasporobacterium sp. | reverse complement strand
GCGACAGGATTTGAACCTGCGACCTCTGCGTCCCGAACGCAGCGCTCTACCAAACTGAGCCACACACCGCAACAGACAGTATTATACCATATCCCACAAAAATAGCCAGCACTTTTTATAATAAATCATATAATTTTTGTTCATATAATCCTTAATCAACCAATACCAGCCTTTACCTGCTTTTCATCGTCTTCATTGCCCGTAGTGATAGCAAGTAATTCCTCCGAATTCAGCCTGTATAAAGTATACGGAGTGATGAATCCTTACCATGTGTAGAAGCAAAAAGCCGGCAGTACCGTAAAGTACTGCCGGCAGCTTAAATAGTATTATTCAGGTTATGCAAAGGGATTTTCCGTAGGGTACGGAAGAGATGCAGGCTGATTGAAAGCAATATCGCCAATACCCAGATATTTAAATACTTCATACAGTGCCTTTCCGCAGTGAGCAAATGCAACTGCTCCGTGATGGGGATATCTCTTCTGAATAAGAACATGTCTGTAGAAACGCCCCATTTCAGGAATCGCAAACACGCCGATACCGCCAAAGGATCTTGTAGCAACAGGGAGAACCTCGCCCTCTGCAACATAAGCCCTCAATGTTCCTTCACTGTCGCACTGCAGTCTGTAGAATGTGATATCAGAAGGTGCAATGTCAGCCTCAAGAGTTCCTCTTGTAAAATCAGGTTCCGAACCTTCCGGCTCAAGAAGTCTGTGCTGGATGAGCTGGTATTTTATTGCTCTGTCAGAACACATTTTGCAGCTTGGTGTATTGCCGCAATGGAATCCCATAAAAGTGTCGGTAAGCTTATAATCAAATTTTCCTTTGATATCTTCATCATAGATATACTTCGGAACAGAGTTGTTTATATCCAGCAATGTAACTGCATCACCGGTAATGCATGCTCCTATATATTCGCTGAGTGCTCCGTATATATCAACTTCACAGGCAACCGGAATGCCCCTTGCAGCAAGTCTGGAGTTCACATAACATGGTTCAAAGCCAAATGTCTCGGGAAATGCAGGCCAGCATTTATCGGCAAATACCACATATTCTCTGGCACCTTTATGATTTTCAGCCCAGTCAAGAAGAGTCAGCTCAAACTGTGCCATTCTGGCAGAAAGCTCCTGATAGAATCTTCCCTCACCCATCTCAGCTTCCATATCGGCAACAACCTCCGGAATTCTGGGATCATCCTTATGGGCATTGTATGAAACAAGAAGATCAAGTTCAGAATTTTCCTCAATTTCAATTCCCAGTTCATATAACCCCTTTATAGGCGCATTGCAGGCAAAGAAATCCTGCGGA
>JABUTA010000072.1:0-8346 GCA_021443845.1 Parasporobacterium sp. | reverse complement strand
TACGGGATATTCAGGAATATAAGCTTTTATCTTTCTCATCCCAAGGTTGTAGGAACAGTTAAGCATGCCGCAGTATGCGTCCCCTCTGCCGTTGATCATGTCGCCGTCACCTTCCGCAGCCGCAGCATACATTACAGGACCGCAGAACTTCTGAGCAATAATAGTTTCAGGTGTTTCAGGACCGAAATTACCAAGAAAAACAGTAAGCGCATTGCATCCCGCAGCCTTTACATCCTCAAGAGCAGCCAGTGCATCCTTTTCATTCTCAACAGTAATCCTGCATTCATATATTCCATCGCCGTATGCTGCAGCAATTGCTCCCCGCCTTTTTTCGGAAAGTCCTATAGGAAAGCAGTCTCTTGAAACAGCGATCAGTCCCATTTTAATTTCAGGAATGTTCATTTTATAAAACCTCCGTTAATTCATAATATTAAAACGATTATTTCTGTCCGTAATAAGCTCCGGCACCGTGTTTTCTGTAATAATGCTTATCCTGGAGCTCCTGGGGAGCCGGCTTAATATCCGGATTAAGAATTTCCGCACGGGCAGCCATTTTTGCACATTCTTCAAGTACTACTGCATTGTGAACTGCTTCATGAGCATTACTGCCCCAGGTAAAAGGACCGTGGTTTTTGCACAGAACCGCAGGTACAGCTTCATAATCAAGACCGTTTGTTTCAAAATGATCAGCTATAAGTACCCCTGTAAATTTCTCATAAGCCTCTTCAATTTCATCTTTATTCAGATTTCTTACACAGGGAACGGCTCCGTAGATGTAGTCTGCATGGGTTGTGCCGTAGCATGGAATATCACGTCCTGCCTGAGCCCAGCTGGTAGCCCATGATGAATGTGTGTGAACTATCCCCCCAACATTCGGGAATCTGTTATAAAGAACCACATGAGTTGCTGTGTCAGAAGAAGGATTGTATTTTCCTTCCACTTTATTGCCATTAAGATCCACAACTACCATATCATCCGATGTAAGCAGCTCATACTCAACTCCGCTGGGTTTTATTACAAACAGTCCTTTTTCTCTGTCTATGCCGCTGACATTTCCCCATGTAAACGTAACAAGACCATATTTCGGCAGAAGCATATTAGCTTCATAAACTTCTTTTTTTAAAGCTTCAAGCATGTTTAAATTCTCCTTTTTTCATTTTCCACACTAAATGTGTCTGATAAATTCTAATAAAATCAGAGAGGCATTGCTCCTATAGCTGCTTTTTCAATACCGATACCGTTCTTGAAAATCTCAATATATCTGTCAAAACCTTCCATATCTTCTTTTTCCGGAGCAAGTGTCGTGCATTCAGCACCGGCGAATACTTTATTGTCGAGATACTCTCCAAGAGTTTCTCCTTCTGATCTTCCAGCCATATAAGCTGCGAGCACAGCCATGCCCCAGGGACCGCCTTCTCCGGCTGTTGTCATAAGTGAAACAGGGGCACCGATAGCAGCAGCCATGAATTTCTGACCAACTACAGGAGTCTTGAACAGTCCGCCGTGGCCCAGCATCTTATCGATAGCCACTTTTTCCTCTTTAACAAGAATATCCATACCTACCTTCAGAGTACTCATTGCAGTATAAATATGGGATCTCATGAAGTTTGCAATATTGAATCTGCTGTCAGGAGTACGTGCTATGAAAGGTCTGCCTTCTGATACTCCCATGATATTCTCACCTGAAAGGAAGCCATATGAAAGGATACCGCCACAGTCAGTCTCACCTTCCAGTGCTTTATTGAACAGATTTACATATACTTTATTTTTATCTATTTCACAGCCGTTAACAGCCGCAAATTCCATGAACAGCTTTACCCAAGCATTAATATCAGAAGTACAGTTATTTGCATGAACCATACCTACCAGGCTTCCGTCCGGAGTTGTTACCAGGTCAATTTCAGGATGAACCTTATTCAGATCCTTCTCCAGTACTACCATTGCAAAAATAGATGTTCCTGCAGAAACATTGCCGGTCCTTACAGATACGCTGTTGGTAGCAGTCATACCGGTGCCTGCGTCCCCTTCCGGAGGACATAACGGTATTCCTGCCTTAAGGTCACCCTCTTCATCAAGCAGCTTTGCACCTTCTTCAGTAAGAATACCTGCATCGTCTCCTGCAAATAATATTTCCGGAAGAATATCTGTAAGCTTCCATGGATATTTCTTATCAGCAACCAGTTCATCAAATCTGCCGATCATATTGAGGTCATATTCTTTGGTACTTATATCAATAGGGAACATTCCGGAAGCATCGCCAATACCCAGGACTTTCTTTCCTGTCATGCATCTGTGGATATAACCTGCAAGGGTAGTAATATAGTCTATTGACGGAACATGTTCTTCTCCGTTAAGTATTGCCTGGTATAAATGGGAAATGCTCCATCTTTCAGGAATATTGTAATTAAACAGTTCTGTCAGTGCCCTGGCTGCCGGTCCTGTAGTTCCGTTTCTCCAGGTTCTGAAAGGAACAAGAAGATTGCCTTCCTTATCAAAAGCCATATATCCGTGCATCATGGCCGAAAAGCCCAGTGCCTTAAGATTTGTTATGGTAACACCATATTCTTTTTTTACATTTTCCTTCAGATCCTTATAGCATGATCTGAGGCCTGTAGTTATATCCTCCAGAGAATATGTCCAGAAGCCGTTTTCCAGACGGTTTTCCCATCCGTGGCTCCCTGATGCAACAGGATTGTGCTGATCATCGATCAGAACTGCCTTGATATTGGTGGAGCCGAATTCAATACCCAGTACCGCTCCTCCGTTTGCAATTAACTCTTTAACATTGCTCATAAAAATCAACCCCCTCATAAATATAAACTGTCCGCCTAAAGAGCTGTCAACAGATGCTGACAGTCTTAATACCCTCTTTATTCGAACAACTCAAGCTGCAACAATTATCCTACAATGCAGCTGTTTTTTCAATAATTTGTTTGATACCTGAATAACAAGCCTAATATACTTTATATCGCGCCACACACCGGGAATACATGCATCTGTACCGTTCAGATAACTTTGCCTGTAATTCATATTGTTCTGTAGCATGCCTGCTGCGGGACAGGAAATTCGCAGTAAACCCCTGATGGGTTTCCTGCTCAGTTTCCTTCACATACCTGGGACTTGTGGTCCCGGTACGTGCTCTTTGCATGCACGCCTCAGAACCATTGAATTACTACAGCTCAGTTATATTCACGTACAGATACATGTACTCCCGGCGGGTTGAGTAATAATATCAATTTAATCGCGATCAACTGATGCAGGTTTTAAAAATATGCAAAAAGAAGCGGCAGATATTGCTCTGCCGCTTCCTGAAATATCATGAATTTAATATTTATTTTAACATACCCTTCTCAAGAGCAAGTGTCCTTGTGGTGATATCACATACAGAAGCAGGTCCGAAATACTGGATAGCGCCCGGGAAAGTATAGCAGGTCTCAACAGCCCATGTATCTCTTCTCTCTTCGAAGTATCTGAAAGGAGCACCGTCAAGTTCAACAAGAGCTTTCCTGATAACAGGCTTATCCTCACCATGTCTTCTTTCCATATTCATCATCTTGGTGATCGGCATGCCGCCGGCAATCCATTCCTCAGCAGGTCTTGACAGATTTGAAACCTTTGAAAGATAACCGGTAAAACCATACTGAATAAGCATGAAAGCATTATATCCAAGAGAATAGCAGTAATCAGCATCAAAGTTTGATGGGAAAGCGCATCTTCCTTCATAACCGAAGAAATGATACTGAGCTGAAAATTTACCTTTATAAGTACCTGCAGCTTTTCTCTGAGCAAGCTTGTCAGCAACCATTGCAGCAAACAGTTTCTCTGATTCGATAAGAGAAACCTGTACATTACCATGAGGATCTCTTTCGAGGAAAAGCTGCTGCTGGATGTTCTGAGGAAGGATGGCAAATACTGCCATTGCATCACCGGAAAGGCCGTTTTCAATGAATGCATACTTCTCTTCCCATGAAGCAAGAGCATTGAATTCATCAGCCTTTGCACCTGCAAGAAGCTCATTTATCTCAGCAATAAGAGCCTTGAATTCAGGAACAAATTCAACAACACCTTCAGGAATTACAGCAACACCGAAATTCATGCCCTTTGCAGCACGTTTTTCAACAGCATCAGCTATCTGATCAGCAATCTGTGAAAGAGACATTTTCTTAGCCTCAACCTCTTCAGAAATAAGGCAGATATTAGGCTGGGTTTCAAGAGCACATTCCAGTGCAACATGAGAAGCTGAACGACCCATAACCTTTATGAAATGCCAGTACTTCTTGGCAGAATTGCAGTCTCTTTCGATATTGCCGATAAGTTCCGAATAAGTCTTTGTGGCTGTATCGAAGCCGAAAGAAATTTCGATATCTTCATTCTTAAGGTCACCGTCGATAGTCTTAGGACATCCTATAACCTGAACGCCGGTATTGTGAGCAGCCATATATTCGGCAAGAACAGCTGCGTTGGTATTGGAATCATCACCGCCGATGATGACAATAGCTGTTATTCCATGCTTTTTGCATACCTCTGCTGCTACAGCAAACTGTTCTTCAGTTTCAAGCTTTGTTCTTCCGGAACCGATAATATCGAAACCGCCGGTGTTTCTGAACATGTTGATATAAGCATCATCAAATTCGATGTAACTGTCTTCAAGAAGGCCGGAAGGACCTCCCTTGAATCCGTAAAGAACGTTTTCTTTATCTGTAGCCTTTAAAGCATCATACAGACCGCATACAACATTATGTCCGCCCGGAGCCTGGCCGCCTGAAAGGATAACACCAACTGCCTGCTTCTTAGATACTGATGTGTTGGCACCCTTTTCAAATGTGATTTCTTTCTTTCCGTACGTATTCGGAAAAAGTGCAGCTATTTTTTCCTGGTCAGCAACGCTCTGTGTGTCATTGCCTTCCTTTACACATATTTCAGATATACCGTTCCGGAGCATACCCGGAAGTTTAGGCATATATTCATACCTTGCTGTCTGAAGTGGTGAAATGTTCATATCGTAACTCCTTTATAATAAAATATACTTAATGATTGAACTGTTTTGATATCCTTGAGAGGAATGAAATATATAAAATATAGAAAAATACTTCCATTACTGCGATTGCCACATTAAGGCCGTTTGCAACAGATCCCTCAAATCCGTCGAAATTGGCAATAAATGCAAGCAATATCTCGGCAATCAGTAATACATTAAGTATTATCTGAATATTTCTTCCGGAATAAACCTGTACTTCATCTCCTTCTTTTTTAAGAGCATCAATAAAATATATTACAGAAATCTCAGCAGTTATTATATTTATCCAGGTACTGAGATGTCCCAGAAGAATAATCCACATGCTGTCTCCGCCTCCCGGAACCGTTCCGGCTAAAACAACAGACAGAATCCGGATTAAAATACAGACAATTGTGAGTATTATGAGAGTACTGAATCTTCTGTCATCCTTTCTGCATATTGCAAGGCCGAAAATCTCCCATGCTGCAGACAATATCAGCAATAAAAGGCCCACAAGAGTTATTATCCCCACAACTACAGCTGAAGTATCAGCAGACATAATTCGTTCAGGTGTAAACGAGAACAAAGCGGCAACCAGACCAGCCGACAGAAGTACTGCAGAAATAATCCCAAGTATCTGTGACTTGAAAAGGTTTTTTGTACCTGTAGACAGATTAGGAAACATAAATAATCCTTCTTTCTCAAAATAATAATAAATATTTATATAAGGCATAATGCCGTATACAAAAATCCGACTAAAATATTATCAGATTAATTATCTAAAATCAACAAACAAAATGCCCTGCTTAAAGCAGGGCATTGATAATACATGCTTTACGGATGAACACCGTTTACAGAATAATTCCCTGATACCGGATCATGAGAACTGGGGTCCTTTTCCTGTAAACTGTGAGTTGTACAGTGCTGCATAGAATCCGTCAAGCTTCATAAGTTCATCGTGGTTGCCTGTTTCAAGAACGTCACCATCCTTCATAACTATGATAAGGTCACTGTTCTTGATAGTGGACAGACGATGGGCAATGATAAAGCTGGTTCTGCCCTTCATGAGGTTATCCATAGCTTCCTGGATAAGAAGTTCTGTACGTGTATCAACGCTTGATGTTGCTTCGTCGAGAATCATCATAGGTGCATTCTGAACCATTGCTCTGGCAATGGTAAGAAGCTGTTTCTGACCATTTGCAAGACCGCATTCATCATTCAGGATAGCATTGTATCCTCCCGGCTGCTGACGGATGAATCCGTCGCAGTGAGTTGCACGGCATGCCTCATAAACTTCCTCATCAGTTGCATCCGGTCTTGAATATTTAAGATTTTCCATAATGGTTCCCTCAAACAGCCATGTATCCTGAAGTACCATACCGAACAGACTTCTTACATATCCGCGCTTCATTTCCTTGGTATCAACACCTTCTATCTTGATAGCACCGCTGTTGGTCTCATAGAATCTCATTAACAGGTTGACCATTGTAGTTTTTCCTGCACCTGTAGGTCCTACGATAGCAATTTTCTGACCGGGCTTGCCGATTTCTGAAAAGTCATGGACGATAACCTGATCCTTGTTGTAACCGAATCTTACATGTTCAAATGAAATATTGCCTTCGATCTTGTCAAGAGTCTTTGTCTTATGGCTCTCATCAGGTTCATTCTCTTCACCCAGGAATTCATAAATACGTGCTGCAGCTGCTTTGGTCTGCTGTAATGTTGCAAGTCCTGTGGCAATCTGTGTGATAGGAGAAACAAGCTGGTCTGCATAGCTTACAGCTGCGATTGTTATGGCAATGTAAGTATTGATCTGTTCAGGAGTTGAACCTGAGCTTTTTGCTATTTCGGCAACGATGATACCACCCACAAAAGCAATAACAACAAACATGATATTTCCGAAGAATGTCATAAGAGGAATACTGATGCCTGAGTAATAATCAGCCTTTGACATTGCTTTCTCAAGATCATAGTTTTTTGCGGCAAATTTTTCAAGATTGCGTCCTGAAGCATTAAACACTCTTAAAATATTGAAGCCTGTATAGCTTTCTTCTGCCTGAGCGGAAACAGATGCTGTAAGAGTACTTCTGGTATGGAAATGCTGCTCACTGGCTCCGGTAACCTTGCTTAAAATAATAAGTACTATAGGGAGAAGAATAACTGCTATAAGAGCAATTCTCCAGTCAAGGACAAAAAGAATGATCAATACACCTAAAACAGTTACAAATGAAGATATAAGAGTTGACAGTGTCTGGTTAAGGGTTGCTCCGAGAATATCAACATCGTTTGTAAGATATGAAAGAACGTCTCCGGTATTTCTGGTATCGAAATAGTTAAGTGGAAGTCTGTTTATCTTCACTGTCATCTGATTTCTCAGATGCTGTGTGCCTCTTGCCACAACACCTGCTACGATGAATGTCTGCATGCACTGGAAAAAGCCGCCCAGGGCGAAGCAGACTGCAGCGATGGCTGCGAGTCCTCCGATCAGTCCCCAGTCCATATTACCTGTGGTGGTAAAGTTAAGTATTTCCTGTGACAGGAACATCAATACAAGAGGAGCTGCAAGTGTCAGCAATGTTCCTATTACAGATAAAACCGTACCTGTAACGATCTTGCCTTTTTCTCTGCCTACAAGGGCAAATATTCTTGAAGATGCATCGCCGGTACTCTTTTTATCATAATGATTTATTACAGTATTCTGTGCCATGATCAATTGCCCTCCTTTATTCCGAGTTCTTCAGCGCTTAACTGAGATAATGCGATTTCCCGGTATACAGGACAGTTTTCAAGAAGCTCCCTGTGAGTACCGATACCCATTACCTGACCGCCGTCCAGACAGATGATCTGGTCTGCATCAAGAATGGTTCCTACACGCTGGGCAACAATTACGCTGGTGGTTCCTGCGCACTGTTTCTTTATCTCACCTCTTAATATCTTATCTGTACGATAGTCAAGAGCTGAGAAAGAATCGTCGAAAATGAAGATTTCCGGTTCCATAATAATAGCTCTGGCAATACACAGACGCTGTCTCTGACCGCCGGATACATTCTTGCCGCCCTGTGATATTTCATAATCTACGCCGTCCGGAAGCTTGCTTACGAATTCCTTAGACTGTGAAATATCCAGTGCTCTGTCGATCTGTACCGAAGTAGCATCCGGTTTACCTATAGTGATGTTATTAATAAGAGTATCGTGGAACAGATATCCCTTCTGAGGAACATAACCGAATTTGGCGTTAAGATCTTCAAGGCTGTAGTTCTTTACGTTGTAGCCGTCGATAAGAACTTCGCCCCTTGTGGCATCCATGAATCTCATCATCATGTTGACAAGAGTAGACTTACCTGCACCGG
>JABUTA010000071.1:10355-18508 GCA_021443845.1 Parasporobacterium sp. | reverse complement strand
CCTACTCCCTTTCCAGGGGAGCCCCTTCGGCCAGCTTGGGTATTTCTCCGAATTCATGAAATCATATTCAATTTCAGCATCACTATATTACATTATTGACCTTATATTTGCAAGAATTATATTTTTTAAAAAAGCCTGCACCATTGGGGTGGTGCAGGCCGAAAATGATCATATTTTCAGAATGGTAATCATGTCATTCCTTTATATCATCAATCTATTATAGGATCGTTGCCGTATAATGATGCCGGACTTGTCAGCGGAACTTTCATGGTTCCTTCAGCCCAGGTCTGGTGTGAAAGCGGAAGGTTATTTGCGTATTCAGCAATGCCCCATCCTTCAGGATCAACAGTTACATCATAGCCCTCAAGCATACCTGTGATTCCAGCGAAATCTCCTGTACCATCGATCATAAGGATGAATATTGCTTCCTGGGTTCCTGTTTCTGAAAGTTCAGAGCTCGGATCAAGAATTGTTCCGTAAGAGAACTTGTATGCAAAGATGTCGCCTTTTACAATTCCTTCATCAATATGGAATGTCATGAACTGAGGTTCACCATATGCAGCAAGGAAATTATCGTTTACATAATTATGTACATCATAATCTGCAGCTTCCGGACAGTCAGCATAGTCTGTCATAAGGGCTCCTGCATTGAAAGGTACCAGTGTTCCTATGCCGCTTCCTGCCTTTGTTTCTTCTTCAAGACTTCCTGCCTGCATACGAAGTGTCAGGGGAACCATTGCATAATTTGTTGAGCATACTTCCAGTGCTGAATTGTCTTCGGAAATCTCCTGTGAAGCTTCGAAAAGAGTTACTGTTTCACAGCTATCAGGCACTACGATATGACCCTTCATGTATTTGAACAGAGTCTGAGGAAGTGTCATGTCCCCTGTAGTTCCGTAAATACCACCGCCTGAGGTGGTTCCGAGGAGGATACCGTAAGCTCCCTTGAACATGCCTGTACCGCCTGTAACCACATTGATAAGTGCATCACCGCGGGTAGGAACTGAACCGTTAACTTCATCAACGGTAAGGGCATCATCACCTGACATGTAATTCGAAAGGTCCTTTGCGTTTGCACCGTAAATGCCGTCCCATGCATAAATATTACCTACCGGTGTATGATAAATGCAGAAAAGTGAGCATCCGTAGTTAGCATCCATCCAGTCTGAAACATATGTATTTTCAGGAGCTGTGAATGATTCCGGATACATGATGCCTGCATAGTAATAGCCCTCGCCGAAGGGATCCATGTAGCCGATACCTGAGTGGATAGTCATAACACCGCCGCCGGAATATGGCTGGTATTCCTGATATCCTGCCTGCATTGTCATGGTAACATCATATACAGAATAGTTCTTTTCTGATGCGTAGGAAGTATAATCAATATCGAATACCGGATATTCTATTTCCTCTACAGCTGAATCACCTGATTCACCCTCTGCAGATTCACCCTCTGCAGATTCGCCTTCTGCCGGAGCTGCAGCATCAGCTGCTCCTGCCATCGCTGCTGCAAAAAGAGCTTCAGCTATAGCTGCATTCTCTGCAAGCTGCTCCGCACTTGCCATCTGGGTCAGATCCAGATCCCCGTCATATACTCCCTGCACGGAAGCGGTTCCGTTTGCATCAAAAGAACCCGTAACGGTAAGTACAAATGTACCCCCTTCCATGTTCTGACCTGCTGTAGTCATTACAAATGTGTTGTCATCGGCAATAATAATAGTGCCGGTAGCATCAGAATACTCTGTTCCGCCTGCAGGTGCTGCAGATACTGATGCTGCAAGGCCGACCACCATAACAGCCGATACTAATAAAGCCATTAATTTTTTCATTATTTCTCTCCTTTCATATCCCCATCCGTCTCTCCCCAAAAAGCCGGATATCTTAAGCCTTTTACAAATAAGCCACAGGATATGCTAGAATTATAACATCAAAAAATTCTGTTTTCCATGGCGGATATTATCAATTATTCCCATCATATATACAATTATTATCCGCATTTTTGTTATTTATTTACAAATGCATTCGAATCATCATAAAGGATTTAATTGCCGCATATACACATGCGGCCTGTTCTGTTATTATTCATGTGACACCGTAAATGAATTTACCGAAACATATCCTGCAATGAACGATAAAGACAAAACCATCGGACACTTCCGGGATCTTGCACAAAGATCATATTCCAATTCCGTGTATACATTTTCCTGCTTCCTCGACGAAAATGAGCAATCCATCCTGTCAGAACTTGACAAAGAACTTCACTATGCCGGTGTTCTTGTTTTCGGAGGTTTTGAAAATGCCGGACGCTGCATAGTGCGTTTCGGAAACGAAGCAGACATGGGGTATCCCGGAGATTTTCCCATAACATGCATTGAGATAAAACCTGTAAACACTAAATTCGGCGATACACTCACTCACCGGGATTACCTGGGAGCATTAATGAGTCTCGGAATAAAGAGGGAACTTTTGGGGGATATCATCACCGATGGCAGAACCGGATGGATATTCTGCATGGATCATATAGCCGATTACATAATCGAGAATCTAACGCAGATCCGTCACACAAACGTAACTGCAGCAAGACAGAAGGATATTCCTGAAAACGCAGGCCCGAAATATGAAGCCCGGGATCTTACAGCTGCCTCCGAAAGAGCTGACGCAGTGATATCAAAACTGTTCAGCCTCTCAAGAAGCAGAAGCATTGAATTATTCAAAGCAGGTAAAATATTTATCAACTCAAAAACAGCCGATAATCCGGCTGCAGTTCTGAAATCCGGGTACGTTATATCCGTCCGGGGTTTCGGTAAATTCATATATGATGGTGTGACCGGAATCACAGGTAAGGGAAATTTCAGAATAAAAGTCAGGATATTCAGATGATCATCCTATGCTGAATGCAAGAAAGTATATCTCCTCTGTTCCGTTTTCTCTGAGAACAGATGCACATTCCGAGAGGGTTGCCCCGGAGGTGTAAATATCATCTACCAGCATTACCCTGGTGTACTTTTTCCCGGCTGCACCGGAATCCATCCCAAAGGAACCCCTGATATTTTCCTGGCGGTCTGACAGCCCCAGTTCCTTCTGGGGTGCTGTATTTCTCACTCTTTTCAGATATCTGCTGTCCACAGGAATGCTGATTCCTCTCTTTTTCAGGAAACCTGATGTTTTCAGTGCCAGCAGCTCCGCCTGATTGTATCCTCTTTCAAATTCCCTCTTTCTGTGAAGGGGAACCGGTATCATCACCTGGGGATTCCATGCTCTGATCACCTCATGAAGCCTGTCTGCCGCTTCCAGTGCGGCCATATCTGCATTATCCCTTTTATTTGAGTATTTAAGATCGTAAAGTATTTTTCGGGCCGCCTCATCATGCATCATCACCGCAGCACCCCTGTCAAAATATTTACGGGTTCTTCTGCAGCTGCTGCATAATTCATCTGAATCATTCTCCACAGGTCTGGAACATTTAAGGCATCTCGGTCCTTCCGGAAAACTGATTTTCTTATAACACGAGGCACATATGTACGGATTATCACCTTTCCTCAGGCTCTTAAGTATACGCCCGCATAATGGACATACTCTGGGAAACAATAATTCCGAAGCTCTTTCTGTCATTTCCTTTATAAAACCTTCCGGCATATCCGTTTTTCTGATCATATTATACCACCCTGAAGCCGGCTTCTTTCCAGTTCCCTTATTCTGTCTTTAAGACCGGTATATCTCATATGCTCACGTACATTTGCGATCATCTGTTCCACAACGGTCTCACTTCCTACAATTACGACACACTTCCTGGCTCTTGTCACTCCGGTATACAGTATATTTCTGTTCATAAGCACCGGCGGTCCTGAAAGAAGGGGTATTATTACAGCAGGATACTCACTGCCCTGGGCCTTGTGAATTGTAGAGGCGTAGGCCAGTGTCAGTTCTTCAAGCTGCTCATACTGATAAATAACATTTTTACCGTCGTCAAACAGCACCTCCACAAGCTGGGTGTGCTCATTTATTTTTCTTATGATTCCTATATCTCCGTTAAATACTCCGGAACCTTTCTCATAAACAAATCCGGAAGACGTTCTCATTTCCCACTCAATATCGTAGTTGTTTCTGATATGCATCACCTTATCCCCTTCCCTGAAAAGCATATCTCTCACGGGAAGTTCATTTTTATCCGGCGACGGGGGATTCAGGCTTTCCTGAAGAAACCTGTTCAGCTTCAGAATACCAAGTTCGCCCTTTTTCATAGGCGCAAGTACCTGTACATCTCTTATCTGTGCATTTACATATGCCGGCAGCTTGTCTCTCATAAGTGACAGCACGGCACCGGCGACAGCCTGGGGTGTTTCTCTTTTCAGGAATATAAAATCTCGGCTGTCGGTTCTCAGTTTTATTGGCTCACCTCGATTTATCTTATGGGCATTTACAACAATTTCACTTTCCTCAGCCTGTCTGAATATCTTCACAAGCCTGACTGTATTGTATTCGTGACTTTCAATAAGGTCCCGGAGAATATTTCCGGGTCCGACACTGGGCAGCTGATCCACATCGCCGACAAGTATCAGACGGGTCCCGGGAACAATGGCCCGAAGCAGCGCATTCATCAGGAAAATATCCACCATGGACATCTCATCCACAATGATCACATCTGCTTCAACAGGATTATCCTCATTCCGGTTAAACCGTGCCCCGGCAGAAGAATCCTCAAGACGATCAGAGAGCTCCAGCATTCTGTGAATTGTTTTAGCCTCACAGCCGGTAGCCTCTGTCATTCTTTTTGCCGCCCTGCCTGTGGGGGCTGCAAGAAGTATTTCCTTTCCGTCCTCTTCGAAGTATCTGATTAGTGCATTTATCGTGGTAGTCTTGCCTGTACCCGGACCTCCTGTTATTATCACTACTCCTGAATCGGCAGCAGCCTTTACCGCATCCTTCTGCAGCTGATCCAGTGTGATCCCTGAGGTTTTTTCCACCGCTGATATCCTTCTGCTGATATGTTCATCTCCATGATCTGTATGAATATTAAGATCATGCATCATCCTGGCTATCTGAAGTTCTGTATAATAATTAGCCGAATAATAAATCTGCCTTTCAGGTTCTCCGCTGTTGTTTCCGGTCTTGATTATTATCCTGCTGTCTATTGCCAGATCTGTGATGCACCTTTCCAGATCCTGATCTTCGATTTCACAATATCCGTCAGTAGTCGCCGGCTGCAGGGTCTGCATGACAGCACTTTTCAGCAATCTGTCCGGAAGGTACACATGACCCTGTTCCAGGGCTTTCTGAAGGGTATATATTATGCAGGCACTGATTCTGTAATCGCTTCCGGGAGCCACCCCTGCCCTGAATGCTATCTCGTCTGCCTTACGGAACCCCACTCCGCCGACTTCATCCGAAAGCCTGTAGGGGTTTTCCCTGATTATCGTATAAATGTCATTGCCGTACAACCCGTACAGTTTTACTGAAAGCTGATTGGATATCCCGTAATCTCCAAGGAATATCATTACATTCCTGAGATCCTTTTTTTCCTCCTGCTGCGAGGCTATCTCCAATGCCTTTCTTCGTGATATGCCTTTTATCTCAGCAAGACGCTCAGGTTCCTCATCCAGGATTCTCAATGTATCATCACCGAATTTCTCTATAATGCGCCTTGCAGTTACCGCACCGATTCCTTTTATGGCTCCGCTGGAAAGATACCTTTCCAATGAATCTGCATCCTCAGGCATCACAGCCTTTGCTGTCACAGCCCTGAACTGCTCCCCGAACCGGGGATGAACCGCATATTCCCCGGTGAATTCAATATACTCTCCTGCAGATATATCAGGAAAAGTGCCCACAGCCACGTTTTCCGTTCCGTCTCTGTCAACGCTGAGCACAGTATATCCGTTTCCGGGATTTCGATATATTATTCTTTCAACATACCCTTTGAGAATGTCCACTGCTGCTGTTTCCTTTGATGTAAAACAGAGCTGCCTTAACAAAGCAGCTCTGCAGATTGTATTAATATTCTTATAACTGTTATTTTATGCCAGAGTCTTATCGCCGCTCAGATATTCAATGAACATGCCTGTGCCGATGGCAACGCAGAGCATAGGATCTTCTGCAGTAATAGCATTGATTCCTATCTTGTCCTCGATAATCTGCTCGAGCCCTCTTAAAAGACATCCGCCGCCGGTCATAACTATTCCCCTGTCAGCAATATCTGCTGCAAGCTCCGGGGGAGTCTTCTCAAGAACTTCATGGATAGCTTCTATTATCTGGCTTACGGATTCCCTTAATGCTTCTTCAGTTTCAGCGGATGTAATGGTAACACGCCTCGGAAGACCCGATACCAGATTTCGTCCCCTGACATCCATGGTCATCTCATCCCCCTGGGGGTAGCAGGTGCCTATCTGAATCTTGATTTCCTCTGCCGTGCGTTCACCGATAAGAAGATTATGCTTCTTTCTCATGTATCTTACTATGGCTTCGTCAAAGTCATCCCCTGCAATTTTTACGGATGTGCTTGCAACAACTCCGCCAAGAGATATTACAGCTATATCTGTTGTTCCTCCGCCTATGTCCACTATCATGTTTCCGCAGGGTTTTGTTATATCGACACCTGCACCGATGGCCGCTGCAATAGGCTCCTCGATTACCGCAACTTCACGGGCTCCTGCCTGATATGCTGCATCTTCTACAGCCTTCTTTTCAACCTCAGTTACACGGCTGGGAACGCACACACTTATCCTGGGCTTCTTGAATGTTCGCTTGCCTATGGCCTTCTGAATGAAATGCTTCAGCATTTTTTCAGTTACCGTATAATCTGATATAACGCCCTGTCTTAAAGGTCTTATGGCAACAATATTTCCCGGTGTACGGCCGATCATAAGTCTGGCTTCCTCACCGATAGCTCTTATCTTCTTTGTATCTCTGTCAAAAGCAACTACTGAAGGCTCCTTCAGCACTACTCCTTTTCCTGTAATATATACTAAAACACTGGCAGTTCCTAAATCTACTCCAATATCAGTGCTTGCCATATAAGGCTCCTTTCTGTGTTCAATCTATAATCAAACGTCGGTTTCTGATTATATAACCTGACGTGACAATTTTCAACTGTTAATATATAAGCAATTGCCGTTCCTGTTCTGCCATCCTTCTGTATTAGTCTACGGGCCGCTTCGCAGCTCCCTGGTCCCTCACTTATATGGTAAATATTAAATCGAATTGACACATTTCGTCAATCCCTGTCGTTAATTTTGCATCAGATAAAAATTCCGTCCCGGACAAGCATCCGGGACGGAATTTATATACGGAATCAACCGTCGTTATTTTCTGTCAGTCTGCAGATATCACTGTTTGCTCGGTGATGGTGTAGGAGCAATTATGTCTGTAAATGCCTGCTTGCGGGCTTTGTACTGAGGATCCTTATTAAGATTCATGAGACGGCCTTCATTTTCGAAGATATCATCGCCATGAGCCTTCTTGCCTGAAACGATATCATGAGCATGCTCAAGGCATCCGTTAGGAACGATTGACGGATCGTTTTTGAACTTGAATGCACCGTCAACTATTTCCAGAGTACCTTCCAGACCGCAGAGTTCACATACGCAGTGAGTTGTACCCGGATAGATGTAAAATGCATTGCCGTGGCAGTGAGGGCATGCGCCTTCAGCACCCTTCCAGAGATCGATATTTTCAGATCCCGGAACCATTACGTTGTTATCAATAATGAACTGTGCTGCTTCAACAAGGTTACGGCCGATTTCTTTCATACGCTCAACCTTGTCATCCTGGTTGATAACGTCCTTACTCCATGAGAAGTATTCGTTGTTAACTACCTTCCAGCCCGGACTCATTGCCAGCATAGCATGGTCTGTTTCAACACGTACCGCCCAGTCAGAACCACCGATGCCAACAAAGGAAATGGCTTTCTGACGGAAGTATCTCGGATTAAGTCCTTCCTTGCCCTGCTCCTTGAGCATACCGTCTGCCATAAGAAGCATGCCGATATCATGTCCCGGACCCATACGGTCTGTAACAACGTGGAATAATCCTGATCCGCCTGACTCGTAAATCGGGTCAACACAGAGAATGCCGTCTGCTTCTACCATTTTTTCAAAAAGTGCTTTGTAATCATCCTTCTGTGTACAAACCATACCCTTGCCCATTACGAGAGCTCT
>JABUTA010000071.1:0-9789 GCA_021443845.1 Parasporobacterium sp. | reverse complement strand
TTCTTGGCATTATCCCATGCACCGCCTGCATTGCTCATGAAGATAGCCATAAGAACGCCGGTAATAAGTGAACCTGCAAGGAGTCCGCCCAGAGCTGTAACTCCCAGAAGAACGCCCACAAGAACAGGTGCAATAATTGCGATAACTGCAGGAAGGATCATCTGCTTGAGAGCTGCCTGTGTAGAGATAGACACACATCTCTTGTAATCAGGCTTTCCTGTGCCCTGAAGAAGGCCCGGAATCTCTCTGAACTGACGACGAACTTCTATGATCATGTCGTTAGCAGCCTTGGATACTGAAGACATCGTAAGTGCTGAGAAAATAAATACCAGCATGCCTCCGATAAGAAGGCCGATAACAACCTTAGGATCAAGAATATCTATTACAAACGGTTTCTCAGGATCCTGAGGAATCTTTGTTGCAAAAGATGAAAACAGTGCCAGAGCAGTAAGTGCTGCAGAGCCGATAGCGAAACCTTTACCTATAGCTGCTGTTGTATTGCCGACTGAATCCAGCTTATCGGTAATCTCACGAACGCTTTCTTCAAGTTCTGACATTTCTGCGATACCACCGGCATTGTCTGCAATCGGTCCGTAAGCATCAACTGCTACTGTAATACCTGTTGTTGACAGCATTCCGACTGCTGCAAGTGCGATACCGAATACACCTGCAGAAATGCCGCCTTCTCCGAATCCACCCATAACTGCATAGGATACAAAGATACCCACACAGATAAGGATGATAGGAAGAACTGTAGATTTCATACCAACGGAAAGACCGCTGATGATAGTAGTTGCGGAACCTGTTTCAGACTGTTTTGCAATCTCCTTAACAGAACCGAATTTGTCAGAAGTATAAACCTCTGTGAGTGTACCGATAAGAAGGCCAACAATTATACCTGCTGTAATAGCTATGGCAGGCATAATGTTATTCAGGAGCACTGAACTGAAAATAAATGAACAGATGATCACCAGTGCAGATGATACATATGTACCGATATTCAGAGCAACCTGAGGGTTAGCGCCTTCTTTGGTACGAACGAAGAGAGTACCTATGATAGAAGCAATAAGTCCTATTGCAGATATGACGATCGGGAATAATGCCCATGCCGCATCACCTGCAGCAAATGCAACTCCCAGAGTGATGGCTGAAATAAGAGAACCTGCATAAGATTCAAAAAGGTCAGCTCCCATACCTGCAACGTCACCTACATTGTCACCTACGTTATCAGCAATAACTGCAGGGTTACGAGGATCGTCTTCAGGGATACCTGCTTCCACCTTACCTACAAGGTCTGCACCAACGTCAGCAGCCTTGGTATAAATACCGCCGCCGACACGGGCAAACAGAGCGATTGAAGAAGCACCAAGTGAAAATCCAAACAGAACATCTGCATCTCCGGTGGCAAAGTAGATAACACTTACACCGAGACATCCGAGACCTGCAACGCACATACCCATAACTGCGCCGCCCTTGAAAGCTACGCTGAGGGCGCCATTCATGCCGCCGGTTCTGGCTGCTGCTGCTGTCCTTACGTTAGCCTTTGTTGCAACAGTCATTCCAAAGTATCCTGCCAGTACTGAGAATACAGCACCTGCAAGGAAGCAGATGGCCATCGTCCATCCGAGTCCCGGAACCAGTCCTATAATGATTCCAAGAACGAGTACGAATACAACAAGTATCTTGTACTCTGAAAATAAGAATGCTTTGGCACCATCGGATATCGCTTTCGCGATTTCCTTCATTCTGTCTGTACCGGCATCCTTTCTGGAAACAGCGCATGCAAGAATGATCGCATAAATCAGTGCAATGACACCTGCAATGATTCCGCACCACGCCAATGGAGACACCCCTGAGGCCGCAGCGGTATCAACCACTTCTTCTACAGCCTGTAATGTTGCTTCTTCCATTTGTTACTCTCCTTCCAAGTTAGCTGGGCAAAGATCAGTCCATCTTATTTACAGCCTTGGCAAGTCTTGAAACCTTGCGAGCAGTCATGTTCTTGTGATATACGCCCTTTGTTTCAGCCTTATCCAGTGTAGCTGTTGCCAGTTTGAGTGCTTCAAGAGCTGCTGCCTTATCATTGGCTTCGATTGCTGCATATACTTTCTTTACAGCTGTCTTTGTCTTTGATCTGATAGCTTTGTTTCTGTCTGCTCTCTTCTGGTTTGTGATAACTCTTTTCTTTGCTGATTTAATGTTTGCCATGTTTTCCTCCACATTTTTGAAAATAAGTCCATCCGTCAAAAAATAACCTGTGTAAGTCTTTTAATACTACACGGTGCATGAAAAAATGAACCTATAATGATAATTCGTCTGATTATTCCGAGAGAGTGTTGGCGTCCTCAGACTCATCCATTGCAGGGATTGCGGACACACCCCTTACAATACTGGTGTATTTTAAGGCATAATAAACATATTGTCAACGCAATGTTTTCGAAATTTTGTTATTTTTTACTGTATTTATTTTCGTACGAAAATGAATTTTCAGCATTTTTCTGTTATTTTTCTGCATACATCGCCCTATATCATTGACCTGCCGTCTGCATTATGTAAAATACTGACTATGAATGATCTTTATACAATAAAACCAATAGCCAGAATATATACAGATTTTGATGAGCGGTTCGGAATACCCAGACAGCCGGGACTTATTCCGGAGCTTTGGGCTCGCATAGTTTTTGAAGAAGAATTCCGGGATATCAATTCCGTCAAAGGTCTGGAACTGTTCAGTCATCTGTGGCTCATCTGGAGCTTTTCCGAAACCGTCATCGATATGACCGCCTCTCCGGTAAAATGGTCCCCTACCGTGGCTCCGCCCCGCCTGGGAGGAAAGCAGAAGATCGGTGTCTTTGCGACCCGCTCACCTTACCGGCCCAACTCCCTTGGTCTTTCATCGGTAAAGCTGGTAAACCTCATCCCCAAAAGTCCGGAAGGTCCCCAGATCATAGTAGAAGGTGCCGACATACTGAACGGCACCCCTATTTTTGACATAAAGCCTTATGTGCCCTATTCCGACTGTCATCCCGGGGCTTCATCAGGATACTCTGTCGATACCGGAAAATTTCTCGACGTTGTGTTTCCTGACGACCTTCTAAAATTAATACCCGCAGAAAAACAAAAGGCCCTGTTCGGCGTGCTGGAACAGGACCCAAGAGGTTCATATGAAAAACAGCCCGGATATGTTTACGGTCTGTGCTTTGCCGGATACGACATCCGCTTCTCAGTGGAAGGCTGTACTTTGACAGTGTCGGAAGTGTGCCAACGGGATGGTGATAACTATCATAATATCAAGTGAAAAGTTTCATGCATCGGAGAAGATTATATGACCTGTGAATTATAGGCGCAGTTATCTGAAGAAACAGCCACAGGTCATATAGGATTATCCGATGCTTAATTAAACCTGAAATTATATATGCAGTATTCTTTCGCTGCTCTGCTTCATATTGGCAGACGCATCTTTTACCGCCTGTACATCAGCTTCCGTTGCCTTAACAGGATTGCATCTGCTTACAGCCTTCTGCAGCTGATTAAGATCATTCTTTATCATCTGTTTATCTTCTTTTCCTATGGACTTTTTCTGAGCCTGCAGTGCAGCCTGCACACTGCTGATAAGCTTATTGGCCTCGTTGTTAGCCTCGAGGGCTTCTCTTCTGGTACCGTCCTGGGCAGCATACTGCTGAGCGTCCCTTATAGCCTGCTCGATTTCAGCATCAGACATTCTCTCATTATTATCGATGGTGATTGACTGCTGTTTTCCTGTGTCCAGATCTCTTGCCGATACCTTAAGTATGCCGTTAACATCGATATCAAAAGTAACTTCGATCTGAGGAACACCCTGGGGTGCTGCCTTTATGCCTCCCAGACGGAATTTGCCGATAGACCTGTTGTCCCTGGCCATGGGACGTTCACCCTGAAGGACGTTTATATCAACACTTCTCTGATAAGCAGCCGCAGTTGTAAATATCTGGGAGTAGTGAACAGGAAGTGTGCTGTTCCTGTCTACAAGCCTTGTGGCAACTCCCCCCACTGTTTCAATGGAAAGGCTGAGAGGGGTTACATCCAGAAGAAGCAGCCCTGAGCCGCCGTTATACAGCTGTATGGTCCCTTCCGTAAGAATGTCTCCCTGCATTGCAGCACCGGTTGCTACGCATTCATCAGGATTGATACTTTTTGAAGGAATCTTGCCGGTAAGCTGACGCACCTTATCCTGAACAGCAGGAATTCTTGTAGAACCGCCTACAAGTATTACTTTTCCCAGCTCTGACGCTGCTATGCCTGCATCAGTCAGTGCATTCTGAACAGGACCGGCCGTCCGTTCAACCAGATCTCTTGTAAGGTCATTAAACAGTGCCCTTGTAAGGGTATATTCAAAATTAACAGGTTCTCCCTGACGCATTGTGAGATACGGAAGGAATATCTTACCGTTTTCAGAAACAGACAGTTCCTTCTTGCACTGCTCGGCAGCTTCTCTGAGACGCTGCATTGCTGAAGGATCCTTTCTTATGTCTACTCCGTTCTGACTTTTAAGAACGCCCATAAGATGAGTTACGATTCTTTCATCAAAATCATCCCCGCCCAGGTGATTATCTCCGTTTGTAGCCAGTACCTCTATAACGTCTCCGCCTATTTCAATGACTGAAACGTCAAATGTACCGCCTCCCAGGTCGTACACGAGGATTTTCCGGGCATCTCCGTTATTAAGGCCGTAAGCCAGTGCCGCTGACGTTGGTTCATTTATGATTCTCTGTACATTAAGACCTGCTATTCTTCCGGCATCCTTTGTTGCCTGACGCTGAATATCATTAAAGTATGCAGGAACCGTTATGACCGCATCGGTTACAGGCTGTCCCAGATAATTCTCCGCATCTTTCTTGAGTTTCCTGAGAATCATCGAGCTGATTTCCTGAGGAGTATACCTTTTGCCGTCTATATTTTTAGTCCATCCGGTACCCATCTGTCTCTTGACAGACATTATGGTCCGGTCTCCGTTTACTGCAGCCTGACGGAGGGCGCTCTCACCTATAAGCTGCTCTCCTGCCTTTGTAAATGCCACAACGCTTGGTGTTGTTCTGTTTCCCTTCTCATTGGGTATGATAACAGGCTGTCCATTCTCAATTACTGCTACGCAGCTGTTGGTTGTTCCCAGATCTATTCCGATGGTCTTTCCCATAGTAAATTATTACCTCTGCTCTTTCTTTTTATATAAATTTTCATCAGCTTCAAACACTTCCCGGCGGATATGCTGTATCGGGAAATACAGCGCATTTCCAAGGTTGTATCTGTACCGTTGCTGCTTATGTTAATTGTTTGATATCTGCCAGAATGCAATGGCTGATGCTGCTGCCACATTCAGGGAATCGACTCCGTGTGCCATAGGTATCTTTACTGCAGCATCACATGCTTCTATGGTTTCTTCATGAAGTCCCGGTCCCTCAGAGCCCAGTATAAGAGCAATCTTCTCTCCGGGAACCGGTTTCAGGTCTCTTATATTTATTGAATCTTCGCATAAAGCCATAGCAACCGTTCTGAACCCGTAGGCGTGAAGAATGTCTACTCCCCGGTGAACCGGTTTATCATTCTTCCGGCAATCCTCTTTTCCGCCCCATTTATCAATATAAGTCCATGGTATCTGAAAAACCGTTCCCATACTTACACGGGCTGAGCGTCGATACAGGGGATCTGTACAGCCGGTCGTAAGAAGAACCCCATCCATGCCCAGCGCTGCTGCAGAACGGAATATAGCTCCCGTATTGGAAGGATTCATAACATCTTCAAACACAGCTATCCTTTTTGACCTTTTCAGTATCTCCTCGGGAGAAATCAATCTGCGTCTTCTCATGGCACAGAGCAGGCCCCTTGTCAGCGCATATCCTGTTATTCCGGTGATTACCCCCATAGGTGCCGTATACACCGGCACATCATGTACGCGGTCCAATACTGCAAGTATCTCACCGGCTTCATGAATCCCGTCAAATGTTCTCTCATCTGTCAGAAAAGACTCCGGAACGTATCCTGCATCCAGAGCTCTGCTGATTATCATGGGGCTTTCGGCAATAAACAGCCCCGGCTCAGGTTCATAATAATGATACAACTGAGGTTCTGATATACCGGAATACACTTTCAGCTCCGGCTTGTCAAAATCAGTTATACTGATAACTCTGTAATCCTCCATATGTACTGCCTGTCAGAATTTGTGGCTGCCTCCGCTGCCGTGACCTGAACTGCCGCGGAAGCCTCCGCCTCCGCCGCCTCCGCCGAAGAAACCGCCCCCGCCTAAACCGGACGGGCCGCCTCTTCCGCCGCCTCCGAAGCCCGAGCCGCCTCTGACTTCAACATGAAGCACTTTTCTGGATTTGATGAGAGCGGAATTTATATCAGGATGTATTTTTCTTTTTGTCAGATCCTTTTCAAGGGAATTAAAATCTGTTTCCTTCCTTCCGGTCTTTACTCTGATCAGTATCAGAGCTATTCCCAGACCGGTGAATATTGCCAGGAGGGCTGCAGTAATATATCTCATGGGCTGGGCGATTTTTTCACCCTCAAGTACTCTGAAGATCTGATCAAATGCCGATATCGCACAGCCGTGATAATCCTGACGTCCTGCATAGGTATATACATTGTCTGTGATCGAGTCAGCCAGGGCGCCGGTAACCGTCTTTGCAGTGGCCTCTCCGCTGTATATTGCCAGCTCCCTTGCATGCATATCTATCATGAAGATCACAGCATTATGAGCATCAAGCTCAGCGGTTCCGCATATATCTTCCAGCCATGCTCTTGCATGGTTTACTGCATTGCCGCTGTATTCCTTTTCCGTTCCGACAAATATTACCGTTGCATATTGTGTTACCGGAACCATTTTCTCAATAAGACTGTCCTCTTCTGTATCTGACAGCAGCTGCGCACCGTCAATTATTACTGCGGCATAACCGGTCTGCTGATTGCGCTTTATTTTCAGATTCTCATCTGCCATAACCGACACTGTACATACAGTGATCACCAACAGCATCAGAGCAAAGGCAGATACTGAAGACAGGATTCTTCTCGCTGTTTTAAGCCTCATCTTCGTCGCCTCCTCTCTTACCGAGCTGGGCAGGCTTTCTGAGCGAAAGCCTGTTGTTTTTATTTACAAAGTCAAGCACCGTAAGTATCAGCAATATACAGCATATTATTACACTGCCGTAGTAATACATATCATGGGCAGGAGCTGCTACAAGAACCGCCGTTCCCAGAATCAGACCTGCCACAGGCATGATAAACGATCTTACCCTTACACCAAAGGGCAGTTTGACTTTTCTCAGAAGAGTTTTCCTGCTTTTTGATGAAATTACTGCAGCAATAACCGCAAAAGCAATTATACCCAATGCATATATCATTACCGTAATGTCTATACCGTATATATGCGCTATATTATTTATCAGTGTCGGAAATACCACTATGCACAGTATGCCCCACAGTATTTTTTTCAGGGTGCCTTTATTTGCCCGAACGATTTTTATTTCGCCACCGCTCCTGCTTCCGTGCTGCAGGTATTCCGCTCCCACATCATCCAGGCCGTTTTCCTGAATATATGCCTCCGTTATCATTTTTGACGAGAATGCCATCAGTACTGCCAGAAGGGCCATAACAAATACAAGGAGAATGGTGGGCTTTAAAGTAAAAAACTGAAACAGTATGAAGGCCGGGACAGCGATAATAAGTGCTGCCAGAAGATATTTCTTCATATCCATCGGCAGATCCGCATGGATTTTTCCCGTCACACCGTTAATAACCGCATAACTCATCCTTCCTGTCAGTTTGTTTTTATGAGACAGAAACCAGACAGGAATGTATCCTTTTTTAACTTCCGTGAACCTGTGGGTAACGGTTGTTCCTGCTTCAGCGTCTGCTGCACTCACTCCGTTTCTTTTCACTTCAGAATCCCGGGACAGCATTGAAACTGCATCCTGTCTGATAAAGCTGCCTATTTCATCATTGTATGCTTCTGAGGGCACATTGCCGATATCCGCATAAAAGCCTGAGATATATCTGTCGTTAAAAGGTTCTGCATTTTTAATTTCAAAAGGAGCAATGGATTTCATTATACCGTCCGGAAATGACGATGTGGCATCCTCAATAAACCCTGACCACTCTGCATTAAAATCAACTGTCACATTATATGTATTGATGACGTCAAATGCGCCTTCTCTTCTGGTAGTGGATGTAGTATAGCTTCCTCTGCCCTGTGCCTCTGCTGAATATATCCAGCAGGGCATGTATATACCTCTGAATTTTTCCTCAGCCTTATCAGCCTTCATGTCAGAAGGAAGAAACCATGCATTTCTGACCTTTTTCCTGTATATTTCAGCGCACTGTTTTCTGGATATTCTGAAGGGCACTATAACATCAGGAGCTATAGATCCGTTTATCCTGCTTTCCAGAAATGCCTGGGACCCGCAGAATGAACAGAATGTTACACCTGTTTCATCGGTTGTGTATATTTCTGCTCCGCATTGTGAACATGTATATACTTTCCCCTCTTCCATAACATGCTCTTCGGCATTTTTCCGTTCTTCCTCCAGCTTTATATCATTGACGGAAAATTCCGAATCGCAGTAGGGGCATTTTATTATACCCTCGGAAGGAAGATATTCTATCTCACCCCCGCAGTTTGGACATTTATACATATGTTTTCCTTTCTGTACGCCTCATGTCCGGCAGATTGTTTTTTCTGATTTTATCACGGTATCGTCATTCTGTACAATGATTACTGTTTATTCTGCTGAAGCAAAAGACCCCGGCATTATATCCGGGGTCCTGACCATTAGATGGAATAATAGTTATTATTCAACTGTTATGAAAAAATATGATCCGCTGTATGTTACAGATGGCTGAGCCTGTGCCGGAGCCTCTGCTGCCGGTGCGGGTGTTCCCTTTGGAACAGCATGGGTTCCGTTTAAAATCTCCTGGATTACAGAATTATATGCCGGTGCTGCAGAAGCCTCTGCACTTTCAGGAACTGCTGCCTGTTCACCGCTCTCAGCCGGAACCTCAGGTGATTCTGCAGCTTCTGCTGTTACGTAGAAATATGATCCGCTGTATGTTACAGATGGCTGAACCTGTGCTGAACCCTCTGCTGCCGGTGCGGGTGTTCCTTTCGGAGTTTCATGAGTTCCGTTCAAAATCTCCTGGATTACAGAATTGTAGCCCTGCTCTGCAGGAGCTGCTTCCTGCTCATCGCTTTCTGCCGGAGCCTCAGATGATTCTCCTTCTTCAGCAGGTGCTGATTCTCCGCCTTCTGACTCGCCTTCATCAGACTCTCCGCCTTCTGATCCGCCTTCAGGCATTGGATTTTCCGCCATCTGAGCTGCCATTTCCTCTGCAAACGCTATGGCTTCTTCGATTTCTTCAGGTGCGAAGAAAATTGTATGGGTTGCATCCATTACAGAAGCTGCATCTGTTACGATTACATCAAAGTCACCTTCAAATCCTGTGATGACAACCTTCTCGCTGGTAGGATACTGGTAAGGTCCTCCGAGACCTATATTTGAGTATTCAACTGTTCCCTGGGACACTGTGATTCCTGCGCCTTCTTCACCTTCTGCGGGTTCACCCATATCGCCGGGTGCATCGCACTGGAAGAAGAATTCAAACGGTTCTCCTACTACAGCTTTTGCTGTTTCTCCGGTAGAGAAAGTTACTGTAACTTCAATTTTCTCAATTTCAGCCGGTTCTTCTACTGGAGCTGCTTCCTCTACTGGAGCTGCTTCCTCTACTGGAGCTGCTTCCTCTACTGGAGCTGCTTCCTCT
>JABUTA010000070.1:7361-15964 GCA_021443845.1 Parasporobacterium sp. | reverse complement strand
TCTTTCATCTGCCGGCATGCATCTTTATGATAACTGTTTGCCGGATGATTCATGCCGATTATATGTTCACACAGAATACAGAATACTATTTTCATATCCTGCTCGATCACTGTTATATGCTGTAGGGCAAAAAAGTCAATCCACATTATATGTGCTAGTTCAATATCAGCCAGCCTCCTGAGGCAAGGGGTATTTCCTTATGTTCCGGGGCCTTTTCATATGATGCTGTGATCGTAACTCCATCAAGAGCATCTATCTGGGAAAAATCTATTTTTCCATTAATATACACTTCCGAGTTTTTTGTTGCTGTCCATCTGCTTACATCATCCATTGCTATGTGTGCCTTGCTGACAGCCCCGTACAGATGGCACCTTGAGAACCTGAGAGCCATTGCCCTGTCCGGATCTTCATGTATAAAATCACCCTTCAGTTCCATATCAGAGAATACCGCTTTAATTCCGTATAATGGTTCTTCCTTATTGATTCTTGTGGCCATCAAATCGTTGAACTTTCCGGAGCGGATGATACAGCCGTTTTCTGTTTCAATCATACAGTTACGAACATCCCAGTTAAGATTGTTGCCATTGACCTTCAGTACATCCTCTTTTGTATGGATATCGCACCTGTTCAGATACAATTCTGCCAGCTGGGATCCGCTGGTTCCCAGAACAGCCAGAATAAAGAATCCATACCTTTCGGACAATAGCTGACAGTCATTCATTCTCATAATTGCTTTTCCACAGACCATTGCACAATGAGATGCCACATCAAACCTGGTTCTGTTGGCTTCAACAACTGTACCCTCATCAGCAAATGTTCCATACCCTCCGTTTATGACTTTAATATCACAGTCATTTATCTCAAGATATGTATCGCCATAAGAGGCATCTGTTGAAAGTGCAGCCCATCCGTCTGATACGATTTTGCATCGGTTGAAGAAGCTGTGTGAATTTCCTGTTGACAGGGACAATCTTGAGTGTCCATCTACTTCCATGGAAGCAGGAGCCTGGGTCATACCGGGACCTGCCGGAATAACATTCTCCGGTTTCGGTACTCCGCCTTCACAGATAAGTTCACAGTCATTAATTTCCATACGAGTGCTGTCATTAGCCATCAGACATGATCTTAACACACCTGCAGTTCTGATTACTGAATTTTCAATCAGAACATTCCCTTTCTGCATGACCTGAACACCTGCTCCGTTGCCGTCAAAATCATTAACACAGTCTCCGGTCATATAAATATCTGCGTTTTTTATTGTATATCTGCTGTCTCCGCCTACGTAGATACCATTCACTGCTGGCACATCACATATGAGTTTCAGATTTTCTGCACATTCGGCAGTAATATTGCCTTCGACAGAAGCGTCTGTTCCCAGTGGGCTCAGCTGACCGTCTACAACTTCAATCTGTGGTCTGAATTCAACTACCGGCGGTTTTTTCATCATTGGAGGCAGTCCAGGCATAGGTGATTCCCCGCCCATCGGTGGCATTCCGCCCATCGGTGGCATCCCGCCCATCGGATGCATTCCACTCATCGGAGGCATCCCGCCCATCGGTGGCATTCCGCCCATCGGTGGCATTCCACTCATCGGAGGCATTCCGCCCATCAGTGCTGCAGATTTCGCCCCTTCTTCTTCAGGTGGTGCACCAAATCCGGGCCTTGGAGGCAATGCCGGTGGAAGAACTGTCGGCCCGCCCGCTTTCGGCATACCATAAAAAAGTGTTTTATATGCTTCTGTAATCATACCTTTGCTCCTTTAATATAAATGTCTGCGTTCTCGCCTGCGATCCTTCCGGTGTTAAATGCAAAACCTGATGTATGCCCCGGCATTTCAAAGCAGTATGAATCCACGCAGATTGTATTGGCATCATTTCCCACTGCATACAATCCTGCAACAGGAAGCTGGCTTTCGTTCAGCACTTCTGCCCTTTCATTTATGTTTATTCCACCCAGAGTTGCATAACTGTTTGCACTTAAGCGAGCTGCATAAAATATCTTTCCTCTTATCGGCAGAAGATAATTCTTTCTTTTATGGAAAACCGGATCCTCTTCTTTATCGCAGCAGGTGTTATACTCTTCAACCGTCTTCTCAAGTACATGCCTGTCCACATTGATCTGTTCCGCAATATCAGCTATAGAACTGCCCACATAGAGATCAGGGCTTTCCTTTGTCCGGATGACCTCTTCCATCTTTTCCTCAAAGCATCTCGGCCAGTCCTCGAATCTGTCAGTAAACGGATCCTTACTGGGAAGTGCTATCGGAAACCCGTCTTCTTTATAAAAATCTACTATTTCATCAGTAATTATCATATAAGCATACGAGAATGGCTGCTGACGAATCACATTGATTCCATATGCGCCGTTGCACATGGCAGTTTCATCAGTAAACCTTTTCCCGTACTGATTGAATAACAGATTCGGCTGACGAAAGGCTCTCAATTCAGCACAGAAACCTCCGGGACCTCCCAGAGTCGGGTGCGGCAGACCTGCAAAAGCATCATAAAACATAAAGCCATGAGAGCCTCCTGCTTCCCATGCCATTCTTATACCATCGCCGTCACAGTTTCTGGTCATTGCACAAATGGTTTTTCCGAGAGTATAGGGCGTATATTCTTTAACCATATCAGCATTATTCCCAAATCCGCCGGTTGCGATAATAACAGCCTTTGCTCTTACTTCAAACTCTTCCCCGTCTTTTTCGGCTATAACACCTGCCACCTTATCATTTTCCATAATAAGTCTCCGACCCGGAGTATTAAGCATCAGCTCTGCATCAAGTTCTTTCAAAGCCGCCCATATTCTGTCACATATAGACAGCTTGCTGTCATCATATACATGCCAGGTATGATTACCACCTTCAACATAAGCATTCAAACTGTCAAATTCACATCCCAGTTCTTCAAGCCAGTGAATGGTGTCTGTTGATTTGTTGACATAAGCTGCCACAAGAGACGGATTAGCCCTCCAATGGGAATAATCCATGAAATATTTGAATGCTGCAGTCTTTGTAATCACCCTCTGGAGTCTTCTCTGCTGAATGGTATCAACGCCAAATGGGCCTTTTCCTCCTCCCAGAGCACCTCCGTAACAGTCGCCCTTTTCAAGAACCAGTACCTTATTTCCCAGTCTCGCTGCAGCAAGTGCTGCAGTGAGGCCTCCGGGGCCTGCACCGAGCACTACGATATCTGAATGAATCCTGTTCATAAATACCCCCGCTCATTTTGTCGGAAGTTCCACTTCCACCATACCGGTGATCCAGATTTCATGGGTATTATATGTTTCTGCCCAGAAAACAATATCAACCATATGACGTCCGTTAACAACATATTTATCTGTAACTTCTGACTTGATGATGGCTACATCAGTGGTAAGTCCGTGTACAGTTATTCCTGAATTCTCCATTCCTCTTATTCTGCGAGTGAATACTTCAAAGTCTCCTGAATAAGGAACCGGATGGTTCATTGCAGAATGTGTGTCCGAAGGCATGATGCCCCATTTGATTTTTCTGATCTTTCCGGTGTATCCGATATAGTTCATGACATGACCCAGAGCAATATCACGTGTGATCAGGTTGATAAGGGCACTTCTGTTTGGTCCGGCTTTATGAATGTCAGCCGTGTCAATTACATTTCCTTCTACAGATTCTCCTCCAGGCATACCTTCAGGCTGAGGTGACCCCTTTAGACCGTCCGGAGTTTCAGGGAAATTTTCCTCATGAATCGGAGACATAAGTACACCGGTTTTTTCATCACGGATAAGCTTTGCAGCCTTTTCAGAATCCAATATGTCATGTTTCAGGCATCTTACGCCTGCAATACCCTGTCCGTATGGCTGAAGCGGTGTAACACTTTCCATAATAGGACCATATGCTGAAGGATTTGCTTTATCCCCGATGTTAATATCTTCCCAGTACATGGGTTCAGCACCTCTGATGCTTTCATTTCTCCAGATTTCCTTAAGATTTTCATAATCATTATCCGTATATATGAGTGCAGGACGGTTTGTCCAGTCAGGAGCTTCCCAGAAATCAGGGAATCCCATTTCCTTACGTGGCTTCGGAAGAAATTCTTCCTTATAAATCTTTACACTTTCCATGGTGCTGAAACAGCATTTACACACAATTTTGCCGTCCTGATTATATGTAGTGCCATAGTCCTTCTGATACAGATGACGGTAAATAGAACCTTCAACCGGTGTCAGATCTTTAACATCTACCCTGTCTCTTACCATGTAAAGAGTATCTCCCGGATATATAGGTTCGAAATTTTCTATCTCATGGAAAATCTGAGATACCAAAAGGGTATCTCTTGCTTCCGGAGGTGTCGGCTGCGTGTTTGAATCATCACAGGCACCGAATGTGATCATTGCAAATATATCTTTATATCCGAACTGCTTCGCAATATCAGCATTCATCATAGGTTCATATTCAGGAGCATATTTATATGCATTGAACCTGAGCATTTCCTCTGTTACTTTTACAGATCCGATCAGTTTCGGAGCTTTTACCTTTCCGGCAATAAGATCATCCGTTGAAACTGTCGTGCTGCCTATTTCTTCAAGCATTCCATAGTACTTATCCATGGCCGCCTTAACGGTCTCATTTGGATAAACACCCGGGTACTGCATTATAAAAATGCTTGCGTCTGTTACTTCTTTTGCCATTGCTTTTCTCCTTGGTTATGTTGCCTCATGGCAGTCTGCTCACTGCCCCTGAAGATTTATTTCTGTACATCATATTTTTTTACATACTCGCTCGCATATTCTGCTGCCATTCTTCCCGAGTTAAGTGCCCAACCGAAGGCATTGCCCGGCAGGATGTTCACATAGCAGTCAGACCAGATACTTCTGCAGCAATCCATGCCTGCAGCATAAAGTCCCGGTACAGGTATTTTCTCAGGTGTCAGTGCACGAAGTTCCTCATCTACTGTTATGCCTTCAGGATAACCATTGCCCAGCATCATTCTTGTGCGTACTGCGTAAAGTCTGCCATTGATAGGACGAAGGTACTCCGGACGTTTTCCGAAATCCATGTCACGCCCCGTCACACAGTATGTATTATATGTTTCAATCGTCTTTTTAAGGTTTTCTGCAGGAATGTGCAGTTTCTCAGCAAGTTCTTCCACAGTATCCGCGATATATACCATAGGAACCGGCAGTTCCTTTGTTCTTTCAAGTTCACGGAAGAATCCGTCAGGTTTGCTTATAGGATCACCCATCTTACGTATTCCGTAGCCTTCTATAAAGTCAAAGCCGGTCTTTTTATAAAGATTGATAATGTCCTCTGTAAAAATATCAAAGGCCACACCATTCGGGATGTGTTTAAATGCATTGAAACCATGGGGATCAACAAACAGCTCATATTCATCCCCAAAACGTTTTCCTAATGCATTTACTACCAGATTAGGCTGTCCTCCCATCGCATTGATTGACGGGAACATGAACGGCGGCGGAGCGTCTCCGAACATCTTCTCATTCTTCATTTCCCTTGTTATTACCGGCATTGTGCCGTCAGTTACCTCTGCGCCCACAGCTCTTGCCATGTTAAGTCCGTCACCATACATCGGAATGCCCATAGGCTTACGCCAGTATGCACCGTATCCCCCTGCCGCCGAGATAACTGCTTTGGCTCTGATTTCCAGTTCACCGTCCTTATCAACAGCAATGGCACCGACTACTCTTCCGCCTTCCATGATCAGCTTTCTGGCTTCCGTTTTCATAAGAATCTGAACACCCAGTTCCTCAGCTCTTTTTTTCATTTTGTTAATAACCACATAGCCGTCGTTTACTTTCTTTGCTTCATTTCCCGGTTCCGGAGCAACCAGATGCCATGTGGGACTCATACCGTGTCCGTGACGTCCGAGTCCTTCAAAAGCAACACCCATTTCTTCCAGCCAGTCTATAGTGTCTGCAGATTTGTCGATAAAATGCTTAACAAGTGCACCGTTTACATCATACTGAGTAAACTTCATGTGCATTTTATAGGCCTCCTCTTTTGTCAGTTCCACCATGCGTTCTCTCTGAAGACGGCTCTCAACTGCAAAGGGTCCATTGGCCATTACTCCGTTGCCGCCTGCTGAACCGTTTCGTTCCACAGCCACTGCTTTTACACCTTTCTCTGCTGCAGTAACTGCCGCGGCAAGACCCGCTGTACCTGCTGAAATTACTAATATATCTGTCTCTATTTTTCTCATTTTTGATTTTTTCTCGCTTTCTGACACCTTAGCTGTCGGTATAACCAGATATGACTGATACTTTCCACCGGCATAGAACTTATGGATACCTCCCGGTCTCGGAGGTGTCGGAATAATATCCGCAGGAGGCATTGATTCAAAATCAAAATCTGCCTCTTTTATTCCCGGCAATATCGGAGGCATTCCGTCCATCGGTGGCATTCCGCCCATCGGTGGCATAGGAGGCATTCCGTCCATTGCTCCCATGGCAAATGCGGTCTCTGCTGAAGCTGCCTTGTCACCTTTCTCACTGCCCGGAGCACCAAAGCTGCCTCCCTCAGTCGGAGGTCCCATAAGGGGCGGTACGTCCGGTACAATACGTACCACCAGCTTTTCTCCTGCATGAAATCTCATTCCCGTAGGCCAGATAGGAATATCAAGTTCTGCCACTTCATCCTTTGAAAGGAACTGATATGAATCGTCCAGCATAAGCACCGGTTCATTTTCCGTAGACACTGCCTCATCCAGTTTTCTTCTTGATGCACGGAGTTTTCCGGTAGGGCCTGCATAATTGCCAATACCCCGCTGGACCAGAGGTGTATCATAGGCCGACAGCTTGCTGATGGTAACATTGACATCCATATCATCAGAATTTTCAGTTCCCACGAACAGCTTGAGCTTGCTGTATCCGATAATGTCTGTGTCATTATCAAATGTGTAGGAGAACACCATTTCCGACTTTTTGTCATCAGCATTGTATCTGTACTCTGTCATTTCTTCGGAGGGGGTTTCCTTCATCTGATGATCTTCGCATATATAGAGTTTTTTTAATTCTGTCCGAGCAGGGGGCCATTCATTTTCTTCTTTCAGTATCTCATCCTCGCCACCCGGATCTATAATGCTTATTCTGACCTTAGGCGTATCCTTCCACCCGTTATCCTTATCCTTCATGAAGCAATCAAAGAATTTTTTCAGGTCATCCTGGTATTCATAGAAATCCTGCCATTCTCCCGTATTATGCACACGGAGCCATTTTTCTTCTGAGGCAATTTTTCTGAAAGCTTCAAATGTTCCTCTCGTATGGCAGGGAGAGTTATAACTTGCTACTATATATGCAGGCACCTTTATCCGGTCAAAAGCAGGAATCTTATCATTCCAATACTCATTTCTGTAGGGATATTTTGCAAGTATTGCAGGAGCAAACTCTATATATCCCCGGCCCGGTGTCTGTGCAACAACCATATTATTGAAGGCCGGAGAAGGAATGCCGCCTCTGCACATATCATCTCCCAGAAGATCTGTATGCCCTTCCCATGGTGCTATGCAGGTAAGATGAGGTGGCTGCTCGGCTGCTGTAAAATACTGTTGAACCGCCAGCCAGGAATTGCCGGCAAATGCTACCTTACCGTTGCTCCAGGGCTGTTTTGCTATCCATTCGGTTGCATCGTATGCATCACGTCCTTCTGACGTTCCCCAGAAATGTACATCTCCTTCCGACATATAGCTTCCTCTTGAGTCTGCATTTACAAGTACATAGTCTTCATTGCACCAGAAAGCCGGATCACAGGCTTCGAATTTCTGTAGTCCTGACAGAGTTTTCATGTCTATTCCGTCTATATCGAGAGATGCTTCAAACCCGCTTCCATTTTTTCCGTATGGACTCCAGGAAACTATCGCAGGAAATGTACCTTCCCTGTTCGGACGGAAAATATCTGCTCTTATTATTATTCCATCTCTCATTTCAATAGCTGTATCCTGCTCAAACACAATATCACAGGGCAGTGGACGTCTGTCAGGACGTTTCTGCCAACCGGCAGGCAGTATCTCTGCATGAGGATTAAAACCTGTATAGAATACTTTAGAATCCCCATTTTCATCAAAAGACTTTGTTTTCTTCCAGATGATTTCAGATTCACCTGTTTTAGTAATTTTAATATTATCCATTGCTGTTATCTCTTTCTAAAATTCAGCCTATCTTATGATGATATCCTTATGCCGGTATTTAGGAGGCATGACAGGAATCTGAAGATAGCTTTCGAAGTTTCCTCCCATGTGAATAACATGCTTTCCGTTTCCGTTATCCTGAACTGTAGTATCCACATTCATACGCTGCCATTCAGGCACGATATCGTGTCCTGCAAGTTCAAAGCGGAGCTTTTCACCTTTGTGATACATGCGTGCCGTAGGTGCCATTTCTATATCTACTTCAACAATCTGACCCGGTTCCAGGTATTCGTCTTTCAGATGTGACTGTACAGGATTAAAATCAGTAGATAATTTCTCATCCAGTGCCCTTCTTGATACTCTCAGGGAACCCCAGGAGCCTCTGAATTTTTCACCGAAGAATTTAATATCTATCGGAAGTCCGTCACAGTCTGTCTTTGTTGCCCAGGTATAAAGATCCATATTATTATGGCCTCTGGATTCAAC
>JABUTA010000070.1:0-7353 GCA_021443845.1 Parasporobacterium sp. | reverse complement strand
GCCTTCAGATAACCTATTATTTCCGTATCTTCTTCAAACTGATAATCCCAGTAAAGAACATCTTCTGAAGGGTCGTATACGATTTCACCTGCAGAAGACTGATTATTATCAGTAAGACTCATATCACTATTAAGGTACATCTTTATATACTTCGTTCTTGCAGGAGGGAAACTGTCCTCGGTTCTGTTTGAATCATAATCAAAATCCTGAACATCCATTACCTCCATCCGTACTGCCGGAGTATATTCCCAGCCATTCCGGATATTTTTCAGGTAACGGTCAAAGAACATATGCAGATCCTTAATGTTCTCAGGGTCATAGAAATCGTTCCATTCCATTTCCCTGTGAATACGGATCCATTTCTTATCGCTGCGTATTCTTCTGAAATATTCAACCGAACCTCTTAAGTGACCGGTGCACCATCCTGCTGCACAATACGCAGGTATTGTAACCTTGTCCCATTCCGGAATCTTTGACTGCCAGTATTCATTCATATACGGATACTTCTTAAATGTTTCCGGAAGATTCTCTATAAGATTTGAAGACGCGATTCCATGTACAACCTGATTGTTGAACCTTGAAGTATCAATTCCTCCTATGCATACTGACTCCCTGTACAGATCATTATCTCCGTCCCAGGGAGCAATGCATTTCAGATGGGGAGGCTGCTGAGCCGCAGTCATCATCTGAGACATGCAGAGTGCTGAATTTCCGCACATACCTATATTACCGTTACACCAATCCTGAGCGGCTGCCCATTCGATAAAGTCATAGCAGTCCCTTGCATCCTGAGTTCCGAAATTGCAGACATTTCCTTCAGAATTGCCTACACCTCTCGGACTTACGCAGCCTACTGCGTATCCGTATTCACACCAGTATGCAGGATCCGCTGATTCAAAATTAGTCATGCCGGACATTGTACCCATGGGCACTCCCGGCATAAAGCCGTTTTCCTGATCCCAGGTGTAGGGTTTCCCAAAGAAACTCCAGCAAAGGATCATCGGCACCTTGCCGTTTCTATTCTTTGGCAGATATATATCGGCGTAAATGTGAACACCGTCCCTTAACTCAACAGTCTGATCCCTTAAACAGCAGATGGTCTCCGTGATATCATAAAGACCCGTATCTACAGCAAGGACAATATTAGGTGCCGGTGCGCCCGGATGCATGGAAACGGCCTTCGCAGCATCTTCTTTTGTTACTCCCGGTGTCCCCTGTGTGTAGCTGACATCAAATTCGACCCCGCCATGAATTTCTTTAATAATTGTTGACGGCATCTTTTTGATATTAATTAAATTCGGAATTGCAGGACCTCCGCCCATTGGTCCCGATCCCGGGCCCATCGGTCCCTGACCTCCCATAGACCCGGGTGCACTCATCGGAGGCATTCCCGGCATTGGTGGCATTCCATCCATCGGAGGCATTGCGTCCATCGGTGAAAAATTATTATTATCAATTTTATTATCAAACATCAGATCATCTCCTATGGAATTACAATATTATGGTCTCTGTGTATTTCCCGCATATTATGGCAGGCAACAAAATGTCCCGGGAACGGTTCTTCCAGTTCCGGTGTCACTGTGTGACATGCTTCTGTTGCAAACGGACATCGGCCCGCAAATCTGCAGCCTGCAGGAGGATTGATCGGCATGCTGATCTCTCCTGCCATTATTATCTTTTCTTTATTTTTATTGACCACAGGAACCGGGATTGCCGATAATAAGCCTAGTGTATAGGGATGAATCGGGTGATCAAACAGCTCCTGAGCCTCTGCTTTTTCAAACATTGTTCCAACATACATAACCATTACTTCGTCTGAAATATGTCTGACTACCGAAAGGTCATGAGTAATGAACATATATGCAATGTTTCTCTGTTCCTGAAGATCCTGAAGAAGGTTCAGAATCTGAGCCTGAATAGAAACATCCAGTGCGGAAACAGGTTCATCACATACTATAAATTTGGGTTCAAGAGCTAATGCTCTGGCAACACCTATCCTCTGACGACGCCCTCCATCCAGTTCGTGGGGATAGGCATACAGAAAACGCTTTGCCAGGCCTACCGTATCCATCAGTTCAATAACACGTTTTGTAAGCTCGTCCTTACTCCCTGTCATATGGTTTATCTTCAACGGCTCCGCTATGAGATCAAATACTGATTTTCTCGGATCCAGGGATGTAAACGGATCCTGAAAAATTATCTGCATATCGTGGACCATCTTCTTCCTTTCCTTCAGGGAAAGATGAGTAACGTCCCTTCCTTCAAAAATAATCTGTCCGTCCGTAACTTCATTCAGACCTATTACAGCTCTTCCGAGAGTTGATTTACCGCATCCTGATTCGCCTACTACGCCAATGGTTTTACCGGCCTGAAGAGTGAAAGATATATCGTCCACTGCGTGAAGTGTGCCATGCTTTGTATTAAAATATTTTTTCAGGTGTTTTACTTCCAGAAGGTTTTCCATATTATGACACCCCGCTTTCTTTTTCATATCTCAGACATCTGACAAAATGTCCCGGAGTCAGCTCTTTTAACGGTGGCTCAGTTTCTTTACACTTTTCAGATGCGAATTCACATCTCGGACAGAACTTGCATCCTTTCGGAAGATCTGTAGGATCCGGCATCAGACCTTTGATAGGCTTCAGCCTGCGTACATTTTTATCAAGGCTTGGAAGTGAATCAAATAATCCCTGTGTGTATGGATGAAGAATCCGGCCATACACATCCTCCGCCTTTCCGTACTCAACTATTTCTCCGGCATACATGATTGCAACCTTGTCGCAGGTCTCGGCAACAACACCCAGATCATGGGTAATAAGAATCATTGCCGTTCCTGATTCCTGCTGAAGGTCTGCGATCATTTTAAGTACCTGTGCCTGAATAGTCACATCAAGGGCAGATGTAGGTTCATCTGCAATAAGCAGCTTCGGATTACATGTAAGAGCAATTGCTATTACAACTCTCTGCTGCATTCCTCCTGAAAACTGATGTGGATATTCAGATCCGCGTTCGGCCATTATTCCAACCTTCTCCAGCATTTTTCTTGCTTCGATAACACTTTCATGCTTTGAAAGCTTTGTGTGTTCTCTGATGCTTTCTGCAATCTGATCTTCAACAGTCAGCAAAGGATTTAAGGCTGTCATGGGATCCTGAAATATCATACTTATGTCAAAACCCCGCATATGGCGAAGTTCTTTTTCACTCATGTTCCGGACATCTTTTCCGTCGAAAGTAATGCTTCCTTCTTTTATGATTCCCTGGGGTTCCGGCAGCAGCCTCATCAGGCTTCTTGCAGTAGTAGTCTTACCTGCACCTGTTTCTCCTACGATACCCAGAGTTTCCCCATTGTTTATTTCAAAGCTGACACCATTTACCGCATGAACAGTTCCCTCTGATGTGTCATATACAATAGTCAGATCTTTAACTTCTAATAAATTCATAATGCCTCCTACTGTTTCAGCTTTGGATCAAGTGCGTCTCTTAAGCCATCACCTAATACATTGAATCCAAACATGGTAAGCATGATTGCAAGACCCGGGAAAGTACATAACGGCCAGAAATTCCTGATAAACTCACGTCCTGAATTCAGAATCTGCCCCCATTCGGGTGTCGGAGGCTGAACTCCCAATCCAATGAAGCTCATTGCAGAAATCATCATTATATTTCCGCCGATTCTCAGGGACATGTCAACAATGATCGGGGCGAGGCAATTGGGGACTGCATGAGTCATTATTATGTGGAACTGAGACGAACCTGCTGCTCTGGCTGCCTCGATATACTGTTGTCCCCTGATAGTAAGAGCTGTTGCCCTTACCAGTCTGGCTGTCGGGGCAATGCCGCCTATCGATATGGCAATTGCTGTCTGAAATACACCTCCCCCAAGTGTGGCTGAAATGACGATTGCCAGAAGTGTTGCGGGAATTGCCATCAGAAGATCACACAAACGCATGATTATATTATCTGTCTTTCCCCCTGCATATCCTGAAACAATGCCCAGGAGCCCGCCAAATACAAGACTGATTACGCAGGACATGAGGGATACCAGAAGAGATATACGTCCACCGTACAGAATTCGGCTGAATATATCCCTTCCGAAATTATCGGTACCACACAGGTGCTGCCAGCTGGGAAACTGGAGTCTTGCCGAATAATCCTGTGCAGCATAATCATATGGAGCAATCAGATTTGCAAAGACGCATGCAATTACAAGAATGCACACGATAACAAGGCCGACCATTGCCAGCTTGTTCTTTTTTAAGCGTCTCCATATATCAGCAAAATTACTCTGCCTTTTTAATGCAGCAATTGCAGCATCATTAATTCTACGCCTGCTCATGCTATGCCTCCTTTGCTTCCTTTAATCCGCTTCCTGGACCACCCTGTCCTTTGACAGGAGGAAATGAAATGTCATTTTTCTTTATGAACATTTTCTTCCCGCTCTTGAACTGGGACTTGATTCTCGGATCAATGAGACTGTAAACAATATCAACCAGCAGATTCATTACCATTACGAATATACTGATAATGACAGTGATCCCAAGAATAAGCGGATAATCACGCTTGTTGATGGCTGTTACCATAAGCATGCCCATGCCCGGTATGTTAAAAATAGTTTCAGTAATTACAGAACCTCCTACAATAATGCCCAGCTGACCGCCGACCATTGTAATAACCGGAATCAGTGAATTCTTTAATGCATGCTTGAAAATAACTTTTCCTGAAGGAAGCCCTTTTGCTTTTGCTGTCCATATATAATCCTGCCTGATTACTTCAAGCATTGATGATCTGGTCATACGTGTTACCGATGCCAGTGACATTAAACTGTTAGTCACGACCGGTAATATCCATGCTTTAAATGAGCCCAATCCACTGGCCGGCAGCCACCTGAGGTTAAGGCAGAACACGATAATACACATAAGAGCCAGCCAGAATCCCGGCAGAGATGCCAGTATAATAGAAAATGTTGTAATGGTATAATCCGCGACTGTGTTCTGTTTCAGTGCCGAGAAAACACCTATAGGTATTCCTAAAACTATAACCAGCAATGTTCCCAGCAATCCTATTGCCAACGATACAGGTACCCTGGCTGAAATCATCTGCAGTACCGTCTGATTGGAACTGTATGCATTTCCCAGATCGAAGCGTGTTACAACTCCCCATATGTAATCACCCATCTGAACAAGAAAAGGTCTGTCAAGACCCATTTCATGAGCCAGTGCATCGTAATCTTCCTGGGTATATGAGCTACCCAGTTTATCCTGGACCGGATCTCCCGGCATAAAGTAACTGAGACAGAAAACTATTACCAGAACTCCCAGAAAGATAGGAATCATCCACAAGATTCTTTTGATAATAAATTTAATCATTTCGGATATCTCCCATTTTAATAACGGGGCAGGATTACCTGCCCCGTAACTTTTATCATTTTGCTGCAGGAATTATGTTTCTGAGAAGCGGCATAGACTGGTCAAGAGGACTCATCCATGCAATGGTAGCAGTATTGTAGCAGTATGCTGAATACCATTCAGCTATCGGGATACAATATACTTCGTCATAGATGATCTTCTGTACTTCCTGGTAAGCTTCTGTACGGATAGCCTGATCTGTATTTGTCATACCTTTCTGAAGTGCTGCGTTTAATAACGCATCTGATTTTGCACAGCCAACAAACATTGATGTTGCATTACATGATTTATATTGCTGCTGCGGATCATTGCTGAGGTTGCTGAATGACGAACCGTCGAGCTGTGCCATAGAGCCGTCAGGCTTCATCCATATCATGGTTGCTGTCGCCATATCGCGCTCATCAAGCTTGATCGTGATTCCTACCTGCGCAACGGCCTGCTGTACCAGTTCCGCAATTGTTCCTGTAAGGTCAGGTGTCACAACCCATGTAAGTTCTGTTCCTGCCAGACCGTTTTCATCAACTATCTGCCTTGCTTTTTCAGGATTATATTCATATGTGTAGCCGTCTACAAAAGCAAAACTATCTCTCGGAAGTGTAGAGCCTGCAAATGTTCCGAGACTTCCGTATACCATGTCACATACAGCAGCCCAGTCTACTGCATAAGCAATAGCTTCTCTGAGGTTTTTATCTTTAAGAGCTGTATTATCTGCATTCAGATTGATCATTGAAACAAAATGTGTGGCAAGCCTGCCTGCTTTGCCCAGTGATTCATCTGCCATTATCCTGTCATAATCACTAACATTGATGCCGATACAGCAATCGATAGAGCCCATTTCGTAATCAATCATCATGGTGTTCACATCATTGTATTTGACAACTGTGATCTTATCGAAAGAAGATGTCCCTTCAGGCTGCTGTCCTTCCATCCACCAGTCATTTCTCTTTTCAAATACTGCATATGAATCAACAACGTATTCTGTAACCTTATACGGACCGCTGCCAACGATCATTGAAGGATCATCAAAATTGAGAGATGTCCCGCCGTTTGCTTCTTCCCATGCACGTGAGTGCACTGCAGTGTTTCCACAGAGATAGTCTTTCCACGCACCATATACCATGTTAAACGGGATCTTTACTGTAAGTCCGTCTTCTGATACCTCTATTCCGTCGATGTTGATATATATCTTCATGTCAATGTTCATGAATGAGCTTGACATTTTCTCAAGAGTATATTTAATGTCGTCTCCTGTTAAAGGATCTCCCGTTGAAAATTTAACACCATCCTTCACCTGAAGAATAACCCCCTGATATGCATCATCCCATTCCCAGCTGGTAAGGATATTTGATGCGAACTCATCTGTATCAGGATTTCTGTAGAGGATATAATCAAATACCAGATCCATGCTGTATCCGCAATAATTTGCATCAAGAGCACATGTTGTATCGAAATGTCCCAGCACCTTTGGGTCTGTGCTGCCTATTTTGATTTCTCCTCCTGTTCCGTATTCAGCAGGCTTCGGGTTTTCCCCTGCTGATGTCGATACAACAGTGGTCATCACCATTGCTGCACATAAAACTGCCATTACCACTTTCTTAAGTTTCATTACCTAATTCTCCTTTCATTTATTATGAATCAGCTTATCCGATCAGCATCGCTGAAACATATCCGTCTCTTACTGCATGAAGTACGCTTCCTGTTCTTGAACAGTCACCTGCTATTTCATAATTAACTCCGTATTTTGTGCATTCTTCAGCAAGTCTTTCCATATCGTCAGGATCAGGAGTACTTCCCACGGCAGCTATCACAGAATCGACTTTTATGCGCTTTTCCTCACCGTCTTCAGTAAACACTGCAACTCCGTCAGACAATATTTCTTTTGTAATGTGATGCATCAGCTGTTTTATATTCAGTCTGTCCATTTCATCCAGAAGAGCAGTTCTTGCAA
>JABUTA010000006.1:41384-49117 GCA_021443845.1 Parasporobacterium sp. | reverse complement strand
ACAATGAGAAAAAGCATTATTGCCCCGAAATACACACTGACAGTACTGACTTTTTTGAAAGCCTTATCAACTCCATTGTATAACTTTTTCATAATCAGTATTACCTCAACCTAAAAGAACGGGAACCCAGACGGGTTCCCGTTTCTGAAGTTCAAATGTCCCGATAATCAGTTGTAATTGAAAATATTATCTGAAGATCAGTTGTTTGCGATAGCATCATCGATTATTGCGATGATAGCATCACCGTCAAGACCCTGAGCCTTGAGTCCTTCAACGTACTCTGTCTTAAATGATGCTGTTGCTTCCTTCATAGCTGCCAGGAGTGCTTCATCTGTTGGATATACATCTACACCCTGTCCCTTAAGAACTTCGATAGACTTTTCATATTCTTCCTGAAGCTTTGGCATATAAAACTCATTAACCTTGGCTGTAAATGTGTCAGTGATCAGTGTCTGAAGATCAGCCGGGAGCTTTTCCCAGGTTGCTTTGTTCATACCGCAGAACATGCATGACATTCCGATGGTACCCTGCATAAGGAACGGGCAAACCTCACCGAGACCTGTTGTTGATCCGAATAATGCACCTGTGATAACGCCGTCAAGAACACCCTGCTGAAGAGCTGTTGTCTGCTCAGAAGGCTGGATTGAAACTGCTGTTCCGCCTAAAGCTTCGATAGCTTTTGAAAGAGTTACAGAGCTTGCACGGAGTTTAAGACCCTTAAGGTCATCCATTGTATTAACTTTTACTTTTGTTGTGAAAAGCTCAAGGTTTCCTCCCGGGAGGAATGACAGAACCTGCATGTTGTCTGTGTATTCCGGAAGAAGTCCTGCTGCAAGGAGGTTATTCATGGATACAAGAACCTGCGTATCGTTTTCATATAAGAAAGGAACGTTAAATCCTTCTGATACAGGGAAGGAACCTACCATACCCGGTGACATATCGAGGATATCAATTCCGCCTGTTGTAAACATGTTCCAGATATCAGCCGGAGCACCCAGAGTATTGTTATGGAAAACTTCAAACTGAAGTCTGCCCCCTGAAGCCTCTGTAAGCTCTGCAAAAATGTCATCATACATCTGAGCAAACCATGTCATATCACCTCGGGTTGTGCTTACCCTGAGAGTGAATGTTTCGCCGCCTTCTCCTGCCATGGCAGTGAAAGGAACTGCGATAAGAACTGCTGCAAGAATTAAACAAAGTAACTTTTTCATATCATCCTCCATAAAATTAATACCATTATAGTTACAATATACCCGTGACTCCGGGATATATACCCGTATCACATCCCTATGTGCTGATTATATTATCCGGAACTGCCTTTGTATATTTTTAAAAAGTTATCGCACTACAAATAAAAGTAATAATAAAATAATTTAATAAGCTGTTATATGTTGTAAAGCTTTCGGGACATTCTGTATGCCACAGGATACAGCTTCGGGTCTGATTTAAATGTTTTTCCCAGGAATATTCCCTTGTCATAGGTATTAAAGATGCCGGTGAGGAATTCTTCTATCTCATCCTCTGAACTGTTCATGACAGAAGAAGCTTCAACTTCAATGCAGAGCTTTCCTTTATATTCTCTGCTCAGCCGGGCTTTATCATTTATATCCTGTCCGTCCCACAGATCCACACCACTGTCGACAATGGCCTGCACTAAAGGTTCTATCTTTCCGCAGCTGTGGAATTCGAATATAATATTTATTTTATGTGCTGCATCTATAACCTTTTTAAGATAAGGCTCTATCATTTCATGCACGGTACCGTAGGAAAACATGGGAGCTTTCTGAGATCCCCAATCATCATGAAACCACAGTACATCAAAATTATAATATCTCTTCATATATCCTATGAGTTCGATATAGAAGTCAGATAATCTGTCGAAGAGCTCCTTTACGTCTTCCTTCTGTTCTTCATCTATCAGTGCTATGAGTGCCCCTTCCATTCCCATAAATGAAACCAGCCTTTCGAAAAAGCCTGTATAAATGGTCATTTTAACAGGGCGTCCGTCTGAAAGAAGCATTTTATTCTTCAGGGCTGAACCTTCCCAGTCCCAGGAGGAAATGTCAGGAAATACCACCTTCTCTTTCCATTCGCAGGCATCATTCAGAAGAGGATTGCCGGGCATTACCATGGAGCCCCTGGCCTCAGGCATGAATATCCAGTTAATCCCGAAAAAGTCCGGGCCGCCCAGCTTTTCTGCCGGTATCCTTTCCGCATCTATCACGAATCCTCTGGCAATATTTTCAACGATGAGAGCCGGTGCGAATGTAAAAAACTCTGTATCAGAAGGAAGCCAGGCGGGCTTTCCTTCCATTGTTCTTCTAAGATTGTCTTTAACTGTGATCGGGTAATCAGGCTTCAGTATTCCTGCTGCTCCCGGTACAAAGGATCTGTACTCTTTTCCCGATTGCATTTCTTCTTCCCTGAACGGAATTTTATCGTATATCATAAGTTTAAACCTCTCGTTTCCGGTACTGTATCGTCATATTACTGCCGGCTTTATACTCTTAATAAGTTTTTACAGTCAGTGATATTCTGAAAGCAGTTCTGCCGTTCATGTAATCTGTTATATATCCGGCTATTTCACTATCAGTGTAATATCTGCAAAAATTATATTTCCTTATACAGACTTTGTACATTTATAAAAAGTTATCGTATTAATTAAAACAGTTATAGCTGATACGATTGTTTTGTCGGATAACATCTTGTAGGTTTGGTCCGAAAGCAATATACTGTATATATACTATTTTTCAGGAGTGCGGTTATATGGAAGATAAAGAATTGATGAACATTGATATAACTGAAGCAGCTCAGGCTGATTCAGTTTCTGCTGAGGCTATTCCAACTGAAACTGTTCTGGCTGGTTCAGTCACGGAAGATGCAACTCCGACCTGTGCAGACCAGACAGATAAATGTCAAAATGATACAGACCCGGGCGATACAGCTCCGACTGACACAGCTCCGGCGGATTCCGGTGACGAATGTCCTGCGGACACTTGCGGTACTGATGCCGGTGAAAAAGTTTTCGAAGAAGCTCCGGCTGAACCGGAAGTTATTGAAACTATGGAAGATTATAAAGATGTTCTGGAATCTTCGTTACGCAAAGTATACGAAGGTGACACCATGGAAGGTGAAGTAATAGCCTTTAATGAACATGGGGTAATCCTGGATCTGAGCTACTATGCTACCGGAAGAATACCGGTGGAAGAAATGAGTGCTGATCCCTCATTCAACATCATGACAGACGTTCACATAGGTGACAGGTTCAGTGCCATCGTTAAGTCTGTTGATGACGGTCACGGTAACATTCTGCTTTCAAAGAAAACTGCCGAATCCGAATACTCCTGGGACAAGCTGAAAAAATACATGGAAGAAGAAACCGTTATTTCCGGTACCGTTACAGAAGTAAAGCCCAAGGGCGTTATCATGTATGTGGAAGGCATCAGAGGATTTATCCCTGCTTCAAAACTGGGAGTTAAGTACGTGGAAGATACTGCTCCTTATCTGGGCAAGAAGCTTCAGGTCAAAGTTGCGGATGTAAATGAAGAAGCCGAAAAGCTTATTCTCTCTGCTAAGGAAATACTCACAGAAGAATTTGTCCAGCAGCAGAGCGAGAATATCAGCAGACTTTCTGTGGGAAGCATAGTTGAGGGTACTGTCGAGAAGCTTCAGAACTACGGTGCTTTCGTGGATATAGGAGACGGTATTTCAGGACTTCTGCATGTTTCGGAAATATCTGATAAGCGTATTAACCATCCGAAAGCTGTCCTGAGAGTCGGCCAGAAGGTTCAGGTAATGATCACCCGTATCGACAACGGTAAGGTAAGCCTTTCCATGAAAGCTGTTCAGGCAGCTGAAGAACAGAAGCTGGAGGAAGAAACTCCTCATGAATATCATTCAGAGGCAGCACCTAACAATCCCTTTGCAGATCTGCTGAAGAATTTTATGAAATAGTGAATTATAAAAAGGACCGTCATGGTCCTTTTTATTTGCGAAGAGAATCATATCATTTGTCATTATAATGAGAGCCACATTGTATTATTTCCAGGTTTCCGGAATTAATCCGGAATACAATTCGGTTTTTCTCATCAATTCTGACGCTCCAATAACCGGAAAGATTTCCACTAAGGGGTTCCGGTTTTCCGATACAATTGTATCCATTACGGTCTATGTCCTGCAGGAGCTTATTGATTCTCTTTAAAGTTTTCTTATCCTGCGATTGCCACGAAAGATATTCATCCCATGCATCATCATCCCACAACTTACGCATCATTGCTCCCCAATGAGTTCATGTTCCTTCAAAGTTCTGATACCTTTCTGAAGTTCAGAAACCCTTTTTTCAAGTTCTGCAATATTGTCGGCACTATAAAACGGGTCACCTGTTATTTCAAACGGAATCCTTTGTTCTCTCGTTACCTTTGTTGCAAACATCGTAAATGCAGCAGTCATCGTAAGTCCCATGCGCTTGCAGGTCTTTTCCATTTCCGTTTTCAGGTCAGTATCCATTCTGAAATTAACCATTGTCTGAGCCATTGCCTTCACCTCTCATTACTTTTCAGAAGATAGAATACCACATTTGTAAAGCAATATCAAGCAAATGCTTTACATATATCTTATAATCACTATCGAATTGGTTATGACATAATTAAATAAGTTCTATGCTGCCTTCATTGATAACCAGCCGGCGGGCTTTATAAAGAACCCCCACTGCTCTCTTGAAAGCATTCTTGCTGAGGCCGAAATCCTTTTCGATTATTTCCGGATCTGCTTTGTCATCATAATCAAGATACCCGCCTCTGCGTTCAATGCGTCTGTAAACATTTTCCGCATCAGTCATGAGCCTTATCATGGATTTCTTTTTCTTCTTGTCATCGGCATCACTGCCTTTTATATATTTGTCTATCCACATGGTGGCTGCCAGACGATCGCTCTTGTCAACATAGAGGGCAACCGGGTAAAACATGCCCTCCTCCAATTCTCCGGTTTGCTGGCTGAATGGAAGGAACAGATCCTTTTCCAGACCCCAGTCAAGGAATGCACCGATTTTTGTGATCTGCTTAACTCTCAGAGGAGCAATCTCGCCTACTGCAACCTTAGGAGTGTTGACAGTGGCAATCAGTCTGTCAGATGAATCCTTGTAAATAAATACCTCTATCTCATCCCCTATTCTGACATCCTGTGGCACCTGTTTTCTGGGAAGCAGCACCTTGTTGTCATATGTTCCCAGATAAACACCTATCTTTTCAACACTCAGCACCGGGAGTGTCTGCCACTTTCCCAGCATAATAATTCCGTTATCACTCATAATTTAATCCGTCCTGTCTGCCGGCGGTGCCGGCTCTGCCGGGTACTTCCCCGGCGTGCTGATAATAATAATTCTTCTGTACAGATCTGCAGAAATACAGTTTTATATAACGTGTATGTTTTTCAGATAAAATATACGAATATTTTTTTATCTGAAGCATTAAAAGATATATGTCAGAATATAACAATAAATATTATGCACACAAAAATATATAAATACAGAATACGTACAGTTTAAACATAATATGATAAACATTCCAATCAATCAATGTTTTTTATTATTTTGGTTCGTGTGATGCACAATAATTCTCAAATTTCACATACAATCATGAATCGACCTGAAAAAGCCAGTCTGCTGCGGGCATTGGTTCCTGGCGGGCCTTAGTGGTGAAAGATTGCAGTTAGAAAAATGCATCGCTGCGGGAGCCGGGTTTTCGACCAGCCTGGTGTAGTAAAAATGTGATGAGAAAAAAGTACTGCTGCGGGCGTTGGTTACCGGTCGGCCCGGTGGAGAAAGAATGTGATGAGAAAAATGTACTGCTGCGGGAGCTGGGTTTTCGACCAACTTCAGAAAGGTGATAAAATATGTCTGTCACGGTAGTTTTGATAAAGCATTTTTTAATTGCTGAAGAAAATAACCGAGCTGCGGATGTTTTCAGCCTGTGAAACAGGGCGAAAACATCCGTAACTCGGCTTTTTTCTCATAGATGGAACTGAAAAAAGTCCGTGGGAGGGGTATTTTCTCAAAAATTGAGAATGAACGAGAAAAAACTGCCGCAGCAACAGTAAATTTTCACGCCACCATGCTGATATCCATATACATAACCTTATACATAACCATATACTAAAACAGAGCCGGAATATAATTCCGGCTCTGCCAATAAATTATCTGTTCGATCATTCAATTTTCAATTTTTATCAGAACAACTTATCAATTAATCAGAACTTGTATTCAACATACAGTTCTCTTACGCCGTCAGCAGCGATGTTCTTCGGTGCTGCCTTCGGAGCCGCTGCAGGTGCTGCTGCCGCAGCCGGGGCTGCCGGTGCAGGAGCTGCCGCTCTGCCGTCTCTGATATCCAGGAACTTAGGAGCAACCTGCGGGAACATTGCAAGGCTCAGGATATCTTCCTCGCTCCTGGCAATATTGCTGAATTCGTTCTTGAACCTGTCAAATTCAGGCTCCAGAAGATCTGCCGGGCGGCATGTGATAACATCTTCAGGCTTGATGCCTGCCTTAGCTCTGACTGCTTCATTAACAGTTCCCGGAAGCTGACCGTATTCGCCCCGGAGCACAGCCTTGGATTCCTTCGGGAAAGCCTTGTAGCGTTCACCCAGGATAACATTCATAACAGCCTGAGTACCAACAATCTGGGATGTAGGAGTTACCAGCGGAGGATATCCAAAGTCCTCTCTTACACGAGGAATCTCAGCAAGAACGTCATAATATTTATCTTCCTTGCCGGCTTCCTTAAGCTGTGAAATCAGGTTTGAAAGCATTCCGCCCGGTACCTGATACATCAGGGTATTGGTATCAACTCTTAAAACCTTAGGATTAAGGCTGCCTGCATCCTGAAGTCTCTGGGCAACTTTTCTGAATACAGTTGCTGCCTCAGACATTTTCTCAAGATCCAGTCCTGTATCACGTACAGTACCCTTAAGAGTTGCAACCAGGGATTCTGTAGAAGGCTGGCTGGTACCGTTTGCCAGAGGTGAAAGTGCAGTATCAACAATATCAACCCCTGCATATGCAGCCATGAGATTGGTCATATCACCTGTACCGCTGGTATTGTGGGTATGAAGGTGAATAGGAACATTTACATTTTCCTTCAGAGCCTTAACCAGTGAATATGCATCCATAGGAAGAAGCAGGTTGGCCATATCCTTGATGCAGATAGTATCCGCACCCATCTGTTCCAGTTCCTTAGCCAGCTTTACAAAGTAAGCTTCATTATGGATAGGAGATGTGGTATACGAAAGAGCTGCTTCAACGTGTCCGCCGTATTTCTTTACGGATCTGATTGAACATTCAAGGTTTCTTACATCGTTCAGTGCATCAAATATACGTACGATATCTATACCGTTTTCGATAGATTTAGCACAGAATTTTTCAACTACATCATCAGAATAATGTCTGTATCCCAGCATATTCTGTCCGCGGAACAGCATCTGAAGTTTGGTATTCTTAACATGCTTTCTGATGGTGCGGAGTCTCTCCCAGGGATCCTCGTTGAGGAATCTCATGCAGGAGTCGAATGTAGCACCGCCCCAACATTCCAGTGAGTAATATCCGATGCTGTCCAGAATCTCCAGACCCGGAAGCATATCGTCTATGGTCATACGAGTTGCAGCCTGTGACTGATGAGCGTCACGGAGAATCGTATCTGTAATTAATAAAGGTTTATTTGATAAAAAATCCATAATACTCC
>JABUTA010000006.1:0-41068 GCA_021443845.1 Parasporobacterium sp. | reverse complement strand
TCCTTCAGGAACAGGTTCATGAACTTAGCAAGAAGTACACCGCCTGCGGTACCGAATGCGAATGCCACGATACCCATTGCCATGATAAGGAGAGTCTTGAAATTAAGGAATGTTGCGCCTGTTGCGGTAGCACCTACGGAAACTCCCAGGAAAATAGTAACGATGTTCATCAGCTCGTTCTGGGCAGTCTTGCTGAGACGGTCCGTAACACCGCACTCCTTAAGGAGATTACCGAACATGAGACATGCGATAAGAGGTGCCGCAGAAGGAACCAGAAGGGCTACGAAAATAGTTACAACGATAGGGAATATGATCTTCTCTTTCTTGCTTACCTGCCTTAAAGGACGCATAACGATCTTGCGTTCCTTTTCTGTTGTAAGAAGCTTCATGATAGGCGGCTGGATAACCGGTACCAGGGCCATGTACGAATATGCCGATACAGCGATAGGTCCTAACAATGCCGGAGCCAGCATAGCTGTAACGAATATGGCTGTAGGACCGTCAGCTCCGCCGATAATACCGATGGAGGATGCTTCTCTTCCTGTGAACATTCCGCTGAGACGGCATCCCAGGAATGTAATGAAGATACCCAGCTGTGCAGCTGCTCCGAGAAGCAGTGACTTTGGATTGGCAATAAGGGGACCGAAGTCAGTCATGGCACCTACTCCGATGAAGATAAGGCACGGATAGATACCCAGCTTGATGCCCAGATATAATACGTCCACAAGACCCGGTGTGATGCTCATTCCCGGAGTCACACTGGCAAGAACCGCCTCAGAAACTCCTGATGCCTGCATTTCGGTAATAAACTCCGCTGTAATGGGAGCTCCTCCGAACAGATCCCAGTGTACATGCCCGCCGGCGAAGAGAATTTCATGGAACATGGCTGCTCCGGGGAGGTTGGTAACCAGCATACCTATAGCTATGGGCACCAGAAGCAGAGGTTCAAATTTTTTAACGATACCAAGATAAAGCAGCACACATGCAATTACGATCATTATCGCACATTTCCAGTTGTCCCCCTGGAAGAACTGGAAGAAGCCTGTCTGCTGACAGAAATTAGAAATAGCCTGCATGAAGATTACCTCCGATTATGCAAGAACACACAGAACTGTGTCCGGTTCTACTGTTGCACCCTTTGTTACATTTACAGAAGCGATAACGCCGTCGTGGGGGCACATGATTTCGTTTTCCATCTTCATGGCTTCAAGGATCATCAGGATCTGGCCTGCCTTTACATGGTCACCCTTGTTAACTCTTACGTCAAGGATGTTGCCCGGCATAGGTGCTACGATAGTCTCGCCGCCTGCAGGAGCTGCTGCCGGAGCCGGGGCTGCTGCAGGTGCCGGAGCTGCCGCCGGAGCTTGTGCCGGTGCGCCTGTCATTTCTTCTACTTCTACTTCATAAACTGTTCCGTTTACATTAACTCTGTACTTTTTCATAATATCTTTCCTCTAATATTTTCCTTTCCTCTGCCAGAAACTGACAGCATGACCGGGCATGATCAGCTTCATGCCTGCACTTTCTTTATTGACTTGATACGGATAGCGCTCACATCGGCACCCATTTCTTCAGCCAGTACTGCTGAAATGGCCGCCACTGTTTCACCTGTGAGTGTGCTCTGTCCGGCTGCCGGCTGTACTGCCGGTGCAGGTGCAGGCGCTGCTTTCTTATCCATGGCCTTTTCGGTTTTGCGAACAATTCCGCTCATTATCGAAACAAGGATAATGATACATATCAGACCAATGAATACCGTGATGATGCCCATAAGGCATACAAACAAATTGGAATATTCCATGCTCCCCTCCCTTTCGTTTTTTACAAAAACTGTATTTGTATATGCAGCATCCGGAAATATTCACATTACTGCATAAAAAAAGCTGATAACATATATTTATACGATATTATTCCATCGCTTACGAAGGTGTTATCAGAATATTAAGTCCATTCGTTATATTATTATCATATTTAACCGGTGATTTTTCAACCTTTTTTCGCATAATTCACAATTTAAAATATACAATATTTGTGACATTTGCTGTAAAAAGTTTGTACATTTCACACATATGATAATTTTGATCATTCATTTACTTTTCCCCATTTATTCCTGCAATTAAGGGACACATCAGTGTATTTATGATATTATACCGGAATAGCCGACAGATACAGGCAGATATAAGAAGGATCATATGTAAAACAAGGAGCAGCAAATCCGGATAATAGCTGTTCCCTGCGGATTAACTTTATAATTATACAGAAAGCATTGAATATTATGACCGAAATTAAAACCATCAGTCCTGCTGAAGTTACGGAATACAAAGATATACAGGAAAAAGCCGAACTCAGCCTGCGGAAAAAATTCCACAAGCAGATATTTACCCCCTTTGCCAAGGCCATTAACAGATATGAGCTGGTGAAGGAGCATGATAGAATAGCCGTCTGCATTTCAGGAGGTAAGGATTCCATGCTCATGGCCAAGCTTTTTCAGGAGCTCAAATGGCACAACAAATTTGCCTTTGACCTGGAATTTCTGGTAATGGATCCGGGATATAATGAGATAAACCGTCAGACTATTGAGGACAATGCCCGGAAGCTGGGGGTCCCTATAACTATTTTCGAATCAACGATATTCGATGCTGTTTATGATATCGAAAAGTCACCCTGCTATCTCTGCGCCAGAATGCGCAGAGGTCACCTTTACAGCAAGGCAAAGGAGCTGGGGTGCAATAAGATAGCCCTGGGGCATCATTATGACGACGTGATAGAAACCATTCTTATGGGGATGCTGTACGGCGGTCAGGTCCAGACCATGATGCCCAAGCTCCACAGCACCAACTTCGAAGGCATGGAGCTCATAAGACCCATGTATCTTATCCGTGAGGAAGATATCAAAAAATGGCGGGATTACAATAACCTGAATTTCATCCAGTGCGCATGCAGATTTACAGAGACCTGCTCCGCTGTACATGATGACGGAAGTTCCGATTCAAAAAGGATAGAGATTAAGAATCTCATAGCCATGCTGAAGAAGACCAATCCCTATGTGGAGGCAAACATTTTCAAGAGCGTGGAAAATGTCAATCTGGCCACCATAATCGCCTATAAAAAAGATGGCGAGAAGCATATGTTCCTGGAGGATTATGACTGAGTCAGGGATGACCGGTCAGGAATCCTGCCTATCATGAAAATTCCAAAAATACTGTAAGTTTTTTAATACCCGATTGTCTGTACAGGTAAAAGGTATTTTATTTTCCGACGGAGATAAGTTTTGACACTAAAAAAAGGCAAAGATAATATCATCACCTCCCTTCAGACAGAGTATGAAGCTGTGTTAAGGTATGCTCTTTTTCTGACAAAAGACAGAGAATCCGCTTCAGAACTTACTCAGGAAACCTTCCTTAAGGCCATGAACAGCATCGGAAGCTTCAGGGGAGATTCAAGTCTTCTTACCTGGCTGTGCAGCATAGCCAGGAACACCTGGATAAATGACAGGAAACTGGCACATAGATCAGTCCCTGTTTCCGAAACGGAAGATATACCGGACGACCGAAAGGCCGCATTTGATGAGCTCATTGCCCAAAGGGATATGGCCATGAAGATTCACGAGGTACTTCATGAAATGCCGGACCCATATAAAGAGGTATTTACCCTGAGGATATTCGGAGAACTGAGTTTTAAGGAAATAGCCGCACTGTTCGGCAAAAGCGAGAACTGGGGCAATGTAACATTTTTCAGGGCGAAGAAAATGATCATCAGCAAACTTATTCAGAGAGGGATCATTTAGTCAGCTGCACAAGATAGAACGAAAGGGTTTTGTTTATGAAAACCGAAAGCAATTACAACATACCAGCCGATTCAGCAAATGAACCAGGCAATTATTGCAGTATCATAAATTCCGGAAACATGGAGTGCCATATTGTAAGGGATCTTCTGCCCTCCTATCAGGACGGGCTGCTGAGTGAGGAATCTAAGGCATTTGTTTCGGAACATCTAAAGTCCTGCAATGCATGCCGGGAGGAACTCAGAATCTATTCCATGGATCTGCCTGAAGAAATATTCCACCCCGAAAATAAAATAAAAGACGTGTCAGAGGAAAGCTTCCGGGGATTTGTGGGCAGCGTAAGGCGCAGAAAAATAATATACTCTGTAACAGTTGCACTTATAGCCTGTCTTGTAATGACTGCAGCCTATTTTCTGATTGCCAACAGTGCCGTTATAGGCAGGGAAAAGCTTTCAGCAGACGGAAGTTTCAAGTATTCTGTTGATTCAAATAATGCTGCTGTCATTATATCGTATCTGAGATACGACAGCACCGGCCTGATCATTCCCGATGAGATAGACGGACACAAAACCGATATCATAGAAAGCGGCGCATTTGAAGGACATCCTGAACTGGAAGAACTGACCATTCCGAAAACTGTTCGCCAGATCAATCCCAGTGCATTCAGCCGGTGCCCGGATCTTCATATAAAGACAGACCCGGAAAACCCGGCATATGAGATTATTGATGAGGTGCTGTTCAGAAAGGATCAGTCCGAACTTATATGGTATCCCGAATCAAAAACAGATGAATTTTACGAAGTTCCGGAAGGAACAGTCTCCATATATCCCTATGCCTTTGCCGGCAATCAGTATATTAAGGAAATCCGGTTGCCTGACGGTATACGCTGTATTTCAGAATATACTTTTACCCAGTGCACGAATCTGGAGACTGTTGATATCCCGTCCGGTGTTGAATTCATATCAGCTGACGCTTTTGCAGGATGTGACAATCTTGCACGGATTAATCTTTCCGAAGGCCTTAAGTTCATAGGCGACCGTGCCTTTTTCAACTGCCGGAAGTTAACAGAACTGGTAATCCCTGACGGAGTTACTGAAATAGGCACCTCCGCCTTCGGAATGTGCAGAACTCTGGAAACAGTCACCATTCCCGACAGCGTAACAGATATCGGGACCGGAGCATTTCTGCAGTGCCACAGAAATCTCACCATAATATGCGGCGAAGAAAGCTATGCCATGAAATTTGCCAAGGCAAATCTTATAGAATATAAGATCAGATAAATGACGACAACATCCTACAGAACCATGTCATATTCATGTAAGAAAAGGCAGCGGATTAGCCAAAATTCCGAAGTTATTAAGGAGGCATGGAATGAATACTTTCGCTGAAAGTGTTAAAGCTACAAAAGTCTGGTTTGACGAAATACAAATCAGATGAAGATATATTTGTCCCTAATCTGCTTCTCGGATACAAAGCTATAAAAAAAGAAGTTTCCGAACCGGTGCAGACAATCATTTGAATTGTCTGCGCCGTTCTTATATATCGCGCGGTATCTCATGCTGCAATATTCAGCTTACATATGGCAGCACCTCTCCATCTGATATTTCATATACTTTGTCTGCATACTCCAGCCAGGTCTTATCATGGGTGACCACCAGGAATGTCTGTGACTGTTCCCTGCCGAACTCTTTTATAAATTCCATCAGTTCTCTTCCTGTTCTGGAGTCCAGATTGCCGTTAGGCTCATCAGCAAGAATGATGGAAGGCTTCTTGACCATCGCCCTTGCTATGGCAGTCCTCTGACGTTCTCCTCCTGATAACTGAGCCGGATAGAATCTTAGCCGGTCCCTTAGACGGAGCATATCTATTATCTTATTCTCATATTCAATGTCATACCTGCGCCCGGCTATGTCAAAAGGAAGCCTGATATTTTCCAGAACATTGAGTTCATTAATAAGGTTAATATCCTGATAGATATAACCTATTTTTTTATTTCTGATCTCTGCTCTCCTGCTTTCACTGATGCCCCCAAGTCCCAGCCCGAACAGATCCTTTGTGCCGCCATATAGTTCCTGACCATCTATGAGAACATTTCCCTTGTCAGGAGTCAGAAGTCCGCCTATTACATTCAGCAGCGTGGTCTTGCCTGAACCGCTGCGGCCCAGCAGCACCGCTATTTCTCCTCTCTCTATCTCCAGGTTGATATCCTTCAGCACACTGACAGTGCAGCTTTTTGATCTGTATTCCTTGTACAGGTTATTGATCTGTATTATCTTTCCCATCTTTTCTCTGCCTTTCTTTTCGCTCATTCATACTGCTCTTTTCCGGGTACGGATGAAGTTTTTCTGTTTTTTCATCAGAATCCTTCATCTCCGCCCGACATTCCGCCCATATGCTGCTTTCTTTCGGGTATGGATGAAGCTTTTTCTAAAATTCCCCTGCCGATCAGGTGCGGCACACATGTCATAAAGACATCTTTGACGAAACAGCCATCCTCCGGCACACGAGGCACAGCAATGCCAGGAAGCACACATACACCGCAGCTGTAAGGCTCCATCCTGCTGCTGATATGCCAAGACCTGCCAGTATATCAAATATTTCAACAATACTCCTTCCTGCTGCCAGGATACTTAACGGCAGAGATACTGCCGCTGCCATGACAGAAAGTGCCAGAGCCTGCAGCAGCATCATCAGGTACAGCCTTTTACCTGACAGTCCGTTAATGATGTAAAGCCGGTAATATCTTCTGTTCATTCCTGTCTTGGATATGAACAGAAATGCGAATGAAAACAGTCCCGTAAATATCACTACAGCCAGAAGGACCCTGCACATAAGTGTTATCAATGCATTTAGTTCCCGGTAATCCACCAGAAGATCCGTCATGCTTTTCAGCTCCATATTGGAGAACCCCTCCGCAGCCACTATGATATCCTCTGTCAGTTTAACTGTGTCAGCAGTATCCTCGGCATATATCCTCAGCCTGGTGTATGAAGCAGTGATTCCCAGGCTGTCAAATGCCTCAGCTGTGGTCAATATCTGATACGTTACCGGCAGCAGCTGCATCGAGTATGGCATATCGAACCATCCGATATAGCTCCGTATGATTGCACCTATGCGGCACGTAATGTCCTTTCTGTTAACACCTTCGGTTATCTCTTTTTCGTTAATATATGAATTGTATTTTCCTCCGGATGAATATTCTGAGATAACTATGGTGTCACCTGCATGAAATAAAGTGTCCTCTGCGTATATCTCGCCTTCACGGGTTTCATGCTGTAAATATCCTATGCCCCGCTGGATCTTTCCATCCACTTCCTTCTCTGAATACCATACCGAAGGGACCAGCAGTATAATTTCCTCACCGCTGTTAAGCTTATCCATATCTATATGACCTTCCGCCACATATGGTTCAAATGACCTGATGTCCTTTTCAGAATAACCATTCAAGGTTGTCTGTATAACACTGTCCTTTTCATATCCCAGAATCTCAAACATTTTTTCATGGCCCTTTTCCAGAGCCTGCTCATCACCTGTCATTAATCCCATACGGGAATATTCCCTCAGCTGCATGTTGATACTGTACTGCCCGTCATAATAAGTATCAGTTAAATCCAGATAATCATCAAACGCAGAAGGTTCCCTGAGAATGAGTATCTTATCGGTCACCTTATATCCGCTTACCTCCTTCACGCCATCTATATCCGTATATTTCTGAATATCTTCCCGGCTGATTCCTCCTGTCTCATAAGAAAGGTAATAGCAGATATCCTCATCGTCAGACTGTAAATAAGAATCTGTGCTTTCTGTGCTCTTTGCAAGAAGCTCAAAGTCATAGTCCATACCCATCTCTCCGGCATTTCCCCCGGTATATGCTGATTTTTTCGTGAAATCACCTATGTATGTTTCCACATATACAAAAAATGACAGAGAAACCCCCAGGAGAAGCACCATCATTACAAATGTAAACGGAGAGGATCTGAACTCTATAGAAGACAGTCTCAGCATGCCTGTCCGTCTCGCATTCCTATGCCTGCCGCTTCTTTCTGTCTTTTTCCGTAAAGAAAAACTGAATATTATATTCCCTGCGGCAAACAGAACGCAGGCAGCCAGTATAAAAGCCTCCAGAAGATGCATCACATCTATATCGACTCCCCGGGTTATGTTTATGGAATCATACAGCCGCATGACTGAAATCAATGTGCCGGCCACGCTTATCACTGCCCCGATTATGCCCCCTGCCGCAAGATACATTAAAAGTTCGAAGTTATAAATCTTCCTGCATTTTCCTGCAGTGAGTCCTGACAGCCGCAGCACATAATAACGGTATGCGGTCTTCTTTCCGGAAAACAGCATTACACTTATCAGCAGAAATGCACATGCTATATAGGAGATTGTAATCAGTCCCTCCGGGGTTGCTTCATCTCTGGTCTGTAATTCTCCGAAATACCAGTTTGTATTAAAAAGGTATCCTTTATCACTATCCGATCTGTCCTGTCCATAGCCCCGTTCCTGTAAAATTACCCTTCGTATATAACGGGTATTCTTATATAAGTTCTCCGCCTCTCCGGCACAGAGGAATATGTCCGGAAAATCCACACCTGTATTTATCTGTTTCGCACCCTTAGGCCACAGCCTTCCGTAATTGCCGACAATTCCTGTCAGCACGTATTCCCGGTCATTTATGCTGATAATATCTCCCGGCACAGCTCCTTCTTTAACAGATGCCAGTGCCTCTGCCGTGAGCGCCGCCTCTGAGTCATTTTCAGGGAGTCTGCCATCAGAACATCTTATCCTGCCCATTGTAAGGGCTTCCTCGTCAGCGTATCCTATGTTGAACCATTCCTCACCATCCCATAACCTGTCCGTTATGTACATGCATCCCAGCTGTTCCCCCGGATAATGTTCGATCAGGGATGCCTTGCCGTCATGATCCAGCAACACATTGTCCCCGGAGGGGACAGAATCATCGAAGAGAATATAATTGAAAGCCCCGTATACTGAGGCCCGGTTTTCTCTTATTCTGTTCATGAAATTCTGAGACATCCCGTCAATCACAGTGGGGAACACAACAAGCAGCATTACAGATGCCGCAATGAATACAGTATTGAGGTTGTGTTTGAAGATGCTTTTGATTATTGTCAGTAATAGTTTTCGGCTTTTCATAATGGTATGAGTTAATCTTTGTATGCTTCACTGAATTGAAATTGCTGTTTTCTCTTACTGTTACTGACAAAGGAAAATGAAAAACATTACAGATTATTAAGAAGATTTGTGATTTTTCAGATATGAGAAGGGCTGGCAGATCACATAAAAAAACTGCAGTCTTGCTGCAGTTATAATACATCACAGGTCTATGACATATTTATGTCAATGCCTATGCCACTATCTATATCCGGATTCGAATCCGAATATGTATTTATATCTATATCTGTATCTATCCCTGTACATTGACATCCCACAGATTCATCTGTCCTGTGATGATGTCTGTTTCTGATGTATCCGGCTCTGCTGCGGTGTCAGTTTCCGTCTGGGATGATACCCTGACTTTATCATCCTCAGCCGGGAACCTGCTGAAGCAGTATTGCCGGAATTTTCCCATGCAGATATAAAGAGGCCGGCCCTCTTTATCATAATCCATCTGCATTGCCTCCGGGTCAAAGCAAAGCTGCTTTGCCTGGGATGTAATGGCTTTGTATTTATTTTTCTGCACTCTGGTCATTTTTCCCATGCAGCCGATTACTCCTGTTTGTAAAGAAATGTATATTACGCTTTTCTTATAAAGAACTCACTGCGTCAGCAATCTGTATATTATCCTACAAACCTGATTATTACAACACAATCCATCACATCATATTCTGCGAGGTCCGGTTTATGTTATTTCTCATGCAGCCGTCTCGCAAAACCGTCTCAGGTAAACAGCCATTATGAAGATGTAGAAATGCTCATCAACGCAGCCAGTGCTGAACCAATAATTTCATCATTAAATTCATAATCTGCAGTATGCAGTTCCGGCCATTTCTCGCCGGCACCTATGCCGAAAAACGCTCCCGGAACCTTTTTCAGATACCAACCGAAGTCCTCTGACCATCTGAAGGGCTGCTGCAGGTTAATTACGGGCAGCCCGACAGCAGATGCTGCCTTTTCGACTTTCCGGAGGCATCTGTCATGATTTTCGGTAGACGGAAATGCATCGAACCTTTCAATCCTGTATTCCAGGCCGGTTTTGACAGATATATCGGATACCCTCTGCTCTATGAATCCCAGCAGTTCCTCATATTCATCCTGATACTCTGCTCTCACAGTCAGTCTCAGTATGCCTTCAGATGCAGATACGCCATAATGATCACTTCCCATTTCAATTCCAATGACCGTGGAAAGCACCATCCCCCTGCGGGGCTTTCTGATTTCCTCTGATATACATATGATAATATCAGCTGCTGCCCGGGCAGGGTTGATCCCGAACTCAGGATAAGCAGCGTGGGCCGGCGCTCCTGTAAGAGTTATGGCAAGTCCCACCGATGCACATGCAAATGTGCCGGGTTTTAAAAGTATGCTCCCGATGGGCTTTCCCGGAATATTGTGAAAGCCGTATATTTCATCTATGCTCTCCTTCCCGAAGATGCCGCAGCATAATGCCGCACCTTTCCCGGATTCTTCTCCCGGCTGGAAAATCAGAAAAATATCCTGGGGCGGTTTATTCTCCCACACCCACACCGCAAAGGCAGCCAGTACCGCAGCATGTCCGTCGTGACCGCACAGATGTCTGCAGGCTCCATCCTCACAGGTTACAGCATCAAAATCTGCCCTGAAGGCAATGGACTTTGAGTTCCCATCAGGTGCTCCGTCAGAACGACATGCTGCATAGAACCATTTTCCTTCATCACATATTTCCAGACCTGTATTCTCAGTGATAAAACTGATCAGCAGCTCTCTGGTCTTTATTTCATTCATGGATGACTCGGGAATTTCATGCAGTCTTTTCCTGAGTTCACCTGCAAGTAATTCATATCTGTTCATGTATCATTCCGTATCCTGTAACGCTTTCTGCTGTATCTCATCTTCCGTCCTTATACGTTTGAGCCACTTGCCGCTGCTCAGCCGGAACATGCACCAGATTGCCTTGATGAACTGGTCTATCTTCAGGAGAATGAATATCCAGAAGGAAGGCAGATGCCATACCAGCCCCGCCAGGGCTCCCAGTGGTACAGCTGCCACCCACAGAAACAATACATCTCCCACCATCAGGAATTTTGTATCCCCTCCGGCTCTCAGCACGCCCTTTGTCAATACTGAGTTTACACTCTGGAATATGACAGTTATCAGGATGGCATTCATGAGTTCTCCCGCTATTTCCTTTGCCTCGGCTGACACCTGATAATAATCCAGGATCGGCTGCCTCAGTATCAGTATTATCAATGCCGCAAATAATCCGAATATCAGGCCTGTAAAGGCAAATGTATACCCCTGTTTCTGGGCTTTTTCATAATGCCCCTGCCCCATGGTCTGACCGGTTATGATGCCGCTGGCATTACTGATACCCTGGGTAAATACCGTGCTGCACTGCTGGACAATGGCGGTAACCGAGTTGGCAGTTACAAAAGTTGTACCGATATGACCCATGATTATGGCTATGATATTGGTACCAAGTACCAGCAATGTGTCGCTTATGATTACCGGGACACTGATCCTCAGGAATTCACTGAGAAGGCCCCCGGTCTTCATGAACAGATGTCTGATCCTGTAGCCTATATTTTTATCAAATATAACCATGTACCCGAATATGAATACCAGCTCAAATACTCTGGCTATAAGTGTACCCAGAGCCGCACCTTCTATTTCCATCCTTGGTGCTCCCAGTTCACCGAAAATGAACACCCAGTTGCAGAATATATTGATAAAGAAAGCAATTATTGAAGATATAAGAGGTATCTTTACCTGGTTGCAGCTTCTCAGCACCACCGTGGCCGGAACCGTTATGCCGGTGCACAGGAATGTAGGTATCATCCAGTAAAGATACTTCGCTCCGTAATCAATAACCTCCCTGTCCGGGGAGAAAACGCTCATTATCTGGCTCGGTATCAATGCTGTCACTATCATAAATACCACTGCAAATATCAGGGCAATCCGGAACATGATAGTTATGGTACTCTTCAGAGAATGTTCTTCCTTCATACCGAAGTACCTGGAGGTAAGTACTGATGCTCCCATCCCGAGGCCCATGCACATGATCATGAACAGTGTTATGAACTGCCCCGCCTGGGAGGATGCAGACAGCTGGGCATCCCCCATGCTGCTGAGCATTACCGTATCCATCAGATTAACGCCTACAGTAATCAGACTCTGCAAAGATACAGGAATCGCGATCTTCAGCATGGTCTTATAGAAAACTTTATCTCCGAGATATTCCTTTAATGTTGATAATTTCATTATTATACCGTCCTGTGTATGAATTAACGCAGATTCTGTAAATATCCTGCTGTTTCATCTATTCTATTGTTGGCAGCTTGCCTCCTGCTTTTCTTATGCACCTTACTATGACTTCCACTATCATGATCCCCAGCACTATGGCAAAGCAGGTTGAGAATAATGATATACATTTCTCAAATGCAAGATCAGTCTCGGCAAACACTATTCCGTTCATCATATAGTATAGTGCCGCTCCCGGTACCAGCGGATACACTGACACGCTCATAAATATGGTAGAAGGTGCCCTTGTAATTCTGGCGATCAGCTGGGCGTAACCTGCACATACTGCAGATGCTCCCAGCACAGGCAGGAAGCTTCCTCCCGTCAGTGAGCTGATCAGAAGATATACACCCCATGTTATAAAAGCCCCTATACCACAGAAGGGAACATGCTTCCATTTCACATTAAACCACAATCCGAAACCGATGCATCCTATGGTGCCTGATATCAGGCTAAGAGCATGTGACGGATTGACCATCATCATCTCCCCTGGGGAAGTTATTCCCCAGGATCTGAATATAAACAGGGGAAGTCCTATTCCTACTGCAATGCCTGCAGCTCCCAGCAAAGATTCCGTAAGCTTCAGTACTCCCGACATGGTATCCAGATGCATAAGGTCTTTAAATCCGTTGGTTGCTCCAATTCCGCTTATAAGCAGCATCACCACACCGATAGTAATGTAGCCTGTGTGGTGACCGAATCCTGCCCGGACACACAGAAGGATCAGCATTTCCGATACAAAAGACAGAATGAAATTGTAAATTAACGGGTTCTTTTCAAAGCGGGAAAGGCGCCTTCCCAGCAGTGCGACTATCAGAGATACGATGCCTGTAACTAGGGCATCCATTACGTCACAGTTGAAGAAGATACCGAATCCTACCCCTCCCAGAATTCCTGCCAGACAGAATATCCACAAAGGCTGGGGTCTGGAATTCATGATACGGTCATACACCCTCCTCAGCTCTTCTGAACCCATTGGAGTTTTACTTAGTTTTCTGGCAAAATCATTCAGTTCTGCCAGTCGGGAGTAATCAGTACTGCCGCTTCTTACATGCCGGATCATGGTATAGGTATTGCCCTCCTGATCCGTAGTACTTGCCTGTATATTGGATGGTATTACCCATATATTACTGTCCTTGAAGCCATAACCTGCACATATCCTGTAGAGATGCTTTTCCGTTTTATGGGTGTCTGCGCCGCACCGTATAAGTGCCGCACCCAGGTCAAGAACAGTATTCAGTATTTTTTCACTTTCACTTGAAGCCATATAAACTAAAGTTTTTCGTACCGGCATATCACACATCTATCACTAAATGGATCAGATTTTACTGACATTTGCCGAAGAATCTATATTTATACTATGTAACAACACAAAAACAGCGGGTATGTTCCCCGCCGATTGATGGATACAGGTATATCGACCAGCCCATAAGTTCATGCAAGCTGCAAAACAAACCCCTTCATTCGGTGTAAGTGTACCGAATTTTCTTCCTAAATTCAACATTATCCATAACTTTCAGATTATGTAATATGCTGTATGATAATTTCCTAATTCAATTTTGTCCAAATATAGTATCTTGTTCGATTTTCTTGACTGAATCGTTCGATATTTGTATACTGTTTAATATCAAACAGCGCCATTGACTATGAATCAAAAAAGGAGGTTAGTGTAATGTCCATTACTGCTACAGAATTAAAGATGAATCTCGGCAAATATCTGCTGCTGGCAGCAACCGAGGACGTATATATTACCCGGAACGGCCGCACTGTTGCCAAACTTACTTCTCCTTATCAGAATAAAATTGATACAGTTAACTCTCTGTTTGGCAGTGTACCTGCGACTGTGACTCTTGATGAAATGCAGGAGGAAAGAATCAATTCCATATGAAAGTACTTATTGACACCTGTGTGATCGTGGATTTTCTTCAGGATCGTAAGCCTTTTTCAGATAAAGCCCGGGAGATACTTCTATTTGCAGCCGCAGATGCCTTCTCAGGGTTTATCACAGCCAAGTCAGCAACCGATATATATTATCTTACCCGCAGATGTACCCACAGCGATAAAGAATCCCGTTCAAAACTCAACCGGTTATTAACTGTCATAGGAATGCTTGACAGTACTGCCGATGACGTCTTCCGTGCATTATCTTCCGATATATCAGACTTTGAAGACGCAGTCATGATCGAATCAGCCACCCGCTCGGGGGTTGATTGTATTGTCACACGCAATATAAAGGATTATGGTAAATCCGCCGTTCCTGTATATACGCCGGAACAGTTCTCGGATATGCTCAAAAAGCAGATGCAATAATGAAAAAATTAAAAAAAGCAGTCAGATCTATTCTCTGGCTGCTTAATATATATATCATGATGCTGAAAATCAAAAGTATTTGCCCTCAGCCGATATTCTGCATTGCATCACACCATCTGCTGCCCGTTTATTACCAGCCTGAATGTAAGTCCCAGTGTTTCCGCTGCCTGACGGCACATTCTCATTCTGTTGAGGAATATCTCGAAAAAGTCCATAACAGGGCTGAATTCTGTGTCTACGGTAAGCTCCAGAACCAGAAGCTTTCTGGATGAATCTACATTCAGTGTACTTTTCTCAACTGAATAATTTACCCGATCGTGAATGTCGAAAGCTGCGATATTTCTGTTTCTCACTCTGCTCCTTCTGACATCAGACTTGTCCGCAATGATAAGCGCTGCCGCAACTGTATTTACCGGCACACCGGTACCTTCGTCATGATTGCCTATGGCAGTTACGACCGTCGCCATCTCCTCAGGATCCATCCCCATCTTATCCAGAATTCTGAATGCCATTACTGCGCCGCTCTGTGAATGATCGGTCCTGTTAATAAGGTTTCCTATGTCGTGAAGATATGCGGCAATCCTTGCCAGTTCGACCTGACGGGGTCTGGCTCCTGTCGCATTCAGGATATATTCTGCTGTCTGTGCCACTTTACATACATGAGGAAAACTGTGCTCAGTAAATCCCAATGCCGCAAGGGACTCGTCTGCTTTAATTATATATGTACTTATTGCATCATTCTGACGCAGGGTTTCATAGGTTATCATTAATTATGCTCCATCGTAAAATGTTGATATGGTCGATGAATATACCTCTTTCAGTGCCGGTGCCGCAGTATCTTAATTTCATGTCTTATCCGGCACTATCTTAAAGTAAATATCCGTTTTTTGTTCTGTTCATATTCTCCCGTGCATTATACTACATTTTCATCATTATTTAACTAAAAAAATCCTGCGCTTAATGTGTCTGTTTTCCGGCGTATGTCACTTACAGGCTATCCTGAGGCTATTTCTTCACAGAGCTTTCTTTTTCTTCCCGGTAAGCAGTATTCCCCCTGCCATTGCAGTAAAGGGTGCCACCGTAACAAGAGCGAAGCTTCCTGCCAGAGTCTGCAGGATCTCACTTGCTATGTATTTGTAATTAAGTATGTTGATCAGTGGGGTTCCCTGTGCCATGAATACCATCAGCTGGATGATGAAGCTTCCCGCATAAGCCAGCAGCAGTGTGGTTGTCATGGTTCCCATGGCAGCCTGTCCTATGTGTATTCCGCAGCCTACAGCTTCCCATTTGCCTATGTCAGGCTTCTTCAGTACAACTTCAGATATTCCGCTGGTAATATCCACTGACAGATCCATCATTGCCCCGGATGCCCCCAGAAAGATACTGGCCATAAAAATCTGCGTAAGATTTAGTCCTGCATACCCCGAATACAGAAGGGACTCACTGTCTGTCATTATGGCTCCGTGAATATTCATTGCTCCCGTAAATATCATTCCCAGAATACACGCAGTCAGTATTCCCAGAAGGCTTCCCAGTATTGAAACAAGGCTCCTTCTGTCATATCCGTATACCAGAATTATTATGGCTATTGTAAGTATTACTATGATTCCCAGCCCGCACAATATCGGGTTATATCCCTTCAGACAGCAGGGAATAAGCACCTTCCAGATGGCAAGAACTGTGATCACAAAGGAAAGGATAGACCTCAGGCCACCGGGGCCTGCAAAGAATACCAGAAACAGTATAAATAAAACCGCCAGAAGTATTTCCCATCCTATCCTGTAATGGTCTGTCATGGTAATTGATGTTACCTCGCCATCTGATACACTTACAACCACCAATGTGGTATCGCCTTCATGGAATTCCTTGTCCTGAGAAAGGCTGCCTGACAGCAGATTGACAGCCTGAAATGCTTCACCTTTGAATGTGCCTTCTTCAAGTCTGACTATACAGATCTGTTCTCCTGTACGGATAAGCCCCACGTCACGAATTGAGGAATCATCTGTCTGCACTACGGTTGCCTTTACCTTTTCGCTGTTTTATATATTTCTTTTGCTTCAAACCCTGTCGGAATTACGATGAGCAACGCAGTAAGTACAAGACAGGGGATAAGAGGGCGCCAACCCACTGATTGGTGCCCCCAGATTCTTTTTGCAAATTGTTTTATCCCTGTAATCATTTTGTCACTCTATTCCTGTAAGATCTGCAAGTCTGAAATAGATGTCTGTGTTATCGTAATATCCTTCGAATACTTCTTCTCCGCAGCCCAGTGCAAATACCGCAACCGGAAGACCTGTGTGGGAATAGCTTGTGAAGCTGATACCTGACTTGTTGTTCAGAATGTGGGTGATGGTTACTGAAAGAGGTTCATATGATCCGTACAGTTCATATTCCTGCTGTGTGAGTTCTGTTTCTTCATCTTCCGGAACTACTGTCATAGTCTTTTCATATGCTGCCTGAAGCTTAGACAGTTCATATTCTGTCATTACAAGCTTACCTGATGTTACACCTGTAGGATGCTCGTCTGCACTGTCTTCTGCCACACTATCTTCTGCTGCTGTTCCTGCGGATTCTTCCGTTACCAGACCGAAAAGCTCCTCGATGTCCTTCAGAACCGTTTCGAAGTCCGTTCCGTTTTCCTTATATGCGGATACATATTCATCATCATATTTCTGGAAGCTGATCTTCTGGTTATCCAGGTTCTGAAGGAATGTATCATAATTTGTTCCTGCATAACCGATAGTCATACCACCTGTTTCATGGTCTCCTGTAACAATGATAAGTGTTTCATCAGGATGAGCATTATAGAATTCTACTGCTGCATCAACTGCATCTGAGAAAGCCTTTGTATCTGCCATGGTAGATGCAGCATCATTTGCATGGCACGCCCAGTCGATCTTGCCCCCTTCTACCATCATGAAAAATCCGTTTGAGGATTCATCATAGAGGCATTCGATTCCCTTTTCCACATAATCAGTCAGAGCCCACATGTCATCTGTTCTGTCCAGCTCATATTCCATGGCACTGCTGTCTGCAAGATGTTCATCTATTATCAATACCTTGCCTGTTTCTGCCGTAACCTGTGCTGCCTCTTCCTGTGTAAATATGACTGTGTAGCCTGCTTCCTGTGCCAGTTCATAGATATCTGTCTGGTCTTCTTCAGCGCCTGTCGGTTTCAGAAGCCCGCCCCCTGCGAAGAAATCAAAATCACTTGCAACAAGTTCTTCTGCAATCTCATAATAGCTTGATCTCTTTACCTGATGTGCATAAAATGCTGCAGGAGTAGCGTGGTTCAGATTTACGGATGAAATAATGCCTATCTTGTAGCCCTTCTGTTCTTTAAGCTTTTCACTTATTGTTTCATAGCTTACTGAACCTGTTTCATCCATGTTGATGGTTCCGCTGTATGTCTTGTGTCCGGTTGATACAGATGTTGCAGTGGAAGCCGAATCCGGACAGAAGGATGTGCTGTCGTAGGTCTGGGCACTTCCTGCTACAGGGAAATTGATGAAGCCCAGTGCATCATCTGTCTTTGTAAGAATGGTTCCTTCATCACTGTTACCCATGCTTGTACCATTCTCAAGGGCATTAAGATAATAGTTGGTGCTTTCGATCTGCGGGTAGGACATTCCGTCACCGATTAACAGAAAAACATATTTGGGAACATTCACCATGTCTGCCGGTGCTGCCTGGATCGTAAGTGCCCCGCCTGCAAGTGTACTGAGTGACATTACTGCTGCCATTGCCAAGGCAGCGGATTTTCTTTTTTTCATTTAAAACTCCTTTAAATTATCATTCTGATTGGTACAGCCTGTTGTTAATTATCATTTTCCGGCTGCACTAAGATGATAGATTTTCAAGGTAAAATCCAAAACCACGGCATAGTAAATAATCAGTAAAAATAATCGGCTGTTTTTTTCGCAAAGTAAAAAGCAGTCGGATACAGCATCCGACTGCTTAACACAGATTATACATTCGTCTCTATTTTATCTCTACCTTCACGCCTCTCAATGTTTCATCTATGATCTGAGGCAGATTCTGTATAGGTGTGAAGAATATGGCACCATCCAGATTGCAGGCTGAATTATTGGTATAGGTTGCAAATATTCCCTCAAAGAATCCAGGCACTGCTGCTTTAAGTGCATTTACAGCATTTTCATCCCCGGCAATATCGCAGATGAATGTATCCGCATTATAAGGATGAAGGAAATCAACTGTCGGCATATATGCGTATTCATATGTGCCGGGTCCTGCTTCATATTCTGCATTTTCCGGATGCAGAGGAAGAATTATCCTGGCTTCTGTTCCTTCCGGTATAGTCACCGAAAGCTTTATACTGCCGTCTGCCTGAATCTCCCATGCTGACCTGTAGGTTCCGGCAGGTGAATCAAATGCCATATCAATGCTCCTGAGCCTGTAGTTTGGATGAGGTTCGATAACAGCCTTTTTCCATCCCGGAGCAGCATTTCTGAGTCCCGCAATACATGAATATACTGAGCTTGCTACTGCACCGTAGGAATAATGGTTCAGGGAATTCATGCCGGTAGGACTCAGGGTTCCGTCAGGCATTACGGAATTCCATCTCTCCCAGATGGTGGTTGCCCCCAGATTAATTGCATAGAGCCATCCCGGAAATTCTTCCGTAAACAGCATTCTGTAGGCATAGTCATCCATTCCGCACTCAAAAAGAGTCTGAAGAAGGAAGCTTGTTCCTACAAAGCCGGTCTTCAGTTTCAGCTGATCCTGAGAAAGCCTTCTCTTGAAGCCTTCGATAACCTTGTTCCTGTCAGGGCACAGATCAAAATGAAGTGCAAGTACATATCCTGCCTGAGTGTCAATGCTAAGCCTTCCGTTCTTTGAGAAAAATTCATCCTGAATTGCAGCCTTTATTTCTTCAGCCAGCATTCCGTAATGCTGTGCATCCTCAGCTTCGCCTATGACTGCAGCTGACCTTGAAGCTATGGAAACAGAATTCCAGTAATACACTGCTCTTACGAACACATCATCTGTTCCGCCCTTGAATGAGTTAGGCGTAGCTCCATCCATAGCCAGCCAGTCGCCGAAGCAATGGCCATTTTCTACTATATGGTTACCCCTTTCTTCATTGTCAACTCTGATCAGAGTATCAACATAATCTTTTATAAGAGGATAAAATTCCTTCAGGTCCTCCGGATTTCCGTAATGTTCGTATACGGTCCATGGAATAATAGTGGCTGCGTCAGCCCATGCCGGACCTCCCGGTGCTGCATCCCCGAAGCATGGTGAGAACATGGTAATATTGCCCCCCAGCAAAGCCTGGTCGACTCTGAGGTCTTTGAGATATTTTCTGTAGAAATCCTCACAGTCCATATGGAAACATGCAGTATTGGCAAATGCCTGGGCATCACCTGTCCAGCCCAGACGCTCATCACGCTGCGGGCAGTCCGTAGGCACATCCAGGAAATTGCTTCTCTGTCCCCACAGAGAATTCTGCAGCAGGCGGTTCAGCTTCGGATTGGAAGTGGTCACATGCATGGTTTCCTTAAGATCCGAATACAGTACAACAGCAGTGAAATCATCAGGATTAACATCCGCATCAGTATTAACCTTTACATATCTGAATCCGAAATATGTGAAAATGGCTTCAACATCCTTCTCGATGCCGTCTGAAATATATATATATCCGCCCTTTCCGGCTTCTCTGAGGTTCTCATTGCAGAAATTGCCGTCAATGAGAATCTCGCCGAACTTCAGTTCAATCTTCTGACCTGCTTTCAGTGTGCTGTGGAAACGGATTATGCCCGCCATATTCTGTTTGAAATCAAGCACTTTTTCCCCATTCGTGGTAATGATGAGTTCAGGCTTCATTGTCAGTTTTTCTCTGACAGGAGGACAGATTTCAGGAATAACATTAAAATTCACATCCGCGATTTTACACGGGAACTGCGCTTCCGCACTGAAGAAATCATCCCTTATTTCGCCTGAATATATGGAGTTGGACCTGATGCAGCTTTCCTGTGCCATCCAGGTTTCATCAGCAGAAATGATTATACTTTCTCCGCTGCCGGCTGCTGTCTCTATTACGAGCTCTGCAGCCAGATAGTACTTCAGTTCATCCAGTCCCTGTCTGGGCATCAGGCCGAACTGTCCCTTATACCATCCGTTGCCCAGAAGCACTTCTATCTTATTATCGCCGGATCGCACAAGATCAGTAACATCAATCTCCTGATATCTCAGATAAGAGCTGTATTCATTGCTGCCCGGTGCCAGATAAGCATCCCCGGCCTTTACACCGTTAATGTAAGCATTATAAAGACCCAGGCCCGTGATCAGCAAAGTCGCCTTACAAGGCTCAGCCTCCAGGGAGAACTCTCTGAAAAACTCAGGAGACTCCTTAATGTCAGAAGTTATAAATTTGATATTTTCAAAAGTCATTATTAAACCCTCTAAAAAACCGATAACTTTATTACATATTCAGCAAACGTACTTAAATATTAAAGCACCGGCATAATTTTGTAAATGTTGTAAAAACATCATTAACAGAGCTTTTTCTAAATCCTGAGCAGAAAGGCTGTCCAAGGCTTTCTGTGAATGGCAGTACCCGTTGATACAGGCAGTTATCACAGGCACATACTGAAGGTGTTAAGGATTAAGATTCCTTTCTTCTGAAGGATTGTTTTATCATATTTATCCAGTTCATACCCTGGGCAGACACAACATTCAGCGCAAGAATGAATATACCTGTAACTACAGTTGCCACAGCTGCACCTGTTTCATTGGAAAGAACAGCTTTAAGTCCATAGTTCAGCAGACACAGAGTGATTGATCCCATAATCGTTCCGATGGTATCACCACAGAAATTCACCAGCATAAGTCCTATAAATACAGGAAGTATGTTGCTGAAGAGTTCTCCTACGGTAGCCAGGGATGTAAAGGAAGCCCCATGCATTGCCTTCGGCAGCCATATAACCGTTGCTATGCCGAATATCAGACCGCTGTATATATACGAGATAATTATATTCTTATTTTCATTGATACCGATATTGACAGCTGACTGCTGGTTGTTTGACAGAAGCACAGCCTGTTTGCCGGTGGTCGTGGCATAGCTGTAAAAAGCATAAATGCCGATGCCCAAAGCCAGGGGAATAAGCACCACGGGGAAGGTGGAAATACTTCTCAGGGTCATATTGGAAACAAGGTTAATGCCTGTTCCATTATACAGAAGGCATGTGATCGCTTCATATAACATGGCCATTCCTATGGTTGCAATAATAATAGGCAGCCTGCCGTAAACATAGAGCAATGCTACCGCAAGACTCAGTATAAGGCAGCACACCATACACAGTACTACCATGAGCAGCAGGTTGTTCCCCGCACCTTTGGCAACATTTCCCGCAATAATACCTGCGACCAGCATAATGGCACCGCCGGAGAAATCGAATCTTCCGCTCTTGAACTGAAGACCTATTCCCAGCGCACAGGTGATGGATACGGCAATGTCCACGGACAGCGTCTTCCACATGGCCAGGGATCCGAAGAACATTTTACCGTTGGCAAAGCACAGGATCATCATAATGATATACATTCCCACCGGAAGCATCAGTGTACCGGCAATTCTTTTTACTATCTTCATATCCTGCTCCTTTCTACCTTGGTAATATTCCCCTGCTCTTACGGCAGGTGATCAGCACTACTATGATGAATATTATAGCCTTGATAAAGTTTACGGTATTTACCGGAATGCCAATTATCGGAAGCCCTACGTTCAGCAGTGAGAATGTAAATGATCCCAGGACTGCACAGGAAACCCTTGACTTCATACCTCCGGACAATGGCATGCCGCCTAATATAAGGGCAACCATTACATTCATTTCAAATCCGGTACCGGTAGAATCTGAAGCCGAACCTGTATAACCCATCTGGAATATGGCTGCAACCACAACAAATACACCCATTATCACATAAGCGATCATTTTATATTTTACAAGATTGATTCCACTTTGTTCCGCAGCCACAGGATTGGCTCCTATTGCTCTGGCATTCTTGCCGAATTTTGTAAAGTTGAAAAGAAATGTTACGATGATCACTTCAACTATGAGCACGATGACCATCAGTACCGGGCTCTTGAATATATGGTGGTCAAAGTTCTTAAGAGCGACATTTCTGGACCCCATTCCGGAATAGATAAGTGTACTGATGCCGCTCAGCACCATCATGAACACCAGGGATGAAACCACTGAATGGATATGGAGAAGTTCCCCTGTAGCACCATTCACCAGGCCGATAAACACAGCGATCACCAGACTTATGAGCACACCCAGGATAAATGAACCTGTACTGTTGGTAATCGCAACCATAATGGTGGCATAGAGTCCTACCTGCTTGCCTATACTGATGTCCATGCTTCCCAGAGAGTAAACAAATACCGCACCTACGGAAAGAATGGCAAGTACTATTACATCAGATATAAGTGTACTGAGCTTTGCTGCGGACCAGATGCTTTCTCCTGCCAGTGGTGTGGCGATACTGAAGAAAATGATGCAGAACAATACGCCGCCGTAGCCTGCGATGGCAGAGGCGTTGGTCTTAAACCAGTTTTTTGAGAAAATCTTTGTTTTTGTATTTTCCATTTCCGCCCCTCCTAGATCATATATTCAATGATGTCTGTCTGCTTCAGATCAGCCGAACGTTCCATCTCGGCCGTAACCCTGAAATCCTTCATGATGATAAGCCTGTCAGACATGCCGATAAGCTCGGAAAGTTCCTCTGAAATCATGAGAATGGCTTTGCCTTCCGCCTTCATCTGTTCGATAAGTGCATACATCGCCTGCTTTACCCCTATATCAACGCCTCGTGTGGGGCTGTCCATTATGATGACATCCGAACCTTTGGCTGTCCATTTTGCAAAGGAAACCTTCTGCTTATTGCCTCCGGAAAGGGTATTGACATACTGCTTTCCGCTGCCGCATTTTATACGGAACGCATCTATCTGTTCATCTGAAAGCTTCTTCTCATCCTTAGGTCTGATATAACCGCCCTTCGTAAGGGATGTCAGTGAAGGAAGCACGATATTGGCCTGTATAGGGGCATCAAGTATGATGGCCTCCAGGTCACGGTTCTTGCTGATATAACCGATGCCTGCCTCAATGGCCTGAAGACAGTTCTTCACAGGTTTTCCGTTTCTTATTACCTGTCCTTTATCCAGTTTAACAAGGCCATAGGCAGCTTTTCCTATATCATGCATTCCGCAGCCTGACAGACCGCCTATTCCCACGATCTCACCCTTTCTCAATGTCAGTGAAAAATCCTTAATGGGACCCATGGAAATATTCTGAATATCCAGAGCCACTTCTTCCTGATGTGACGGGATGAAATCCTCACGGAAGTATTTTCTCCCGATTTCCCGGCCTACCATCATAAGCCTGATCTTCTGAACTGCATCAGGGGCATCCATTTCTTCTCTGGTCAGATGACCTATTATGTCACCGTCTCTTAATACAGTAAGAACATTGCACTGTTCAAGTATTTCATCCATATCATGGGAGACAAATACTACTGCCTTGTTCTCCTCTTCTGTCATCTTATGGATAAGTTTATATAAAATCTCACGTCCTTCATGGGACAGAGCTGTTGTGGTCTCATCTACTACCAGTATCTGTGTATCATCAGTGACACACCGCACTATCTCTATCAGTTTCCTGTCTTCGAAAGTGAGCCTGCCTACAGGATCCTTTCCCTTAATGTTACTAATGCCGAATTTCTGCAGCAGTTCATCTGCCTTCTTATACATGGCAGTCATATTGATGAGGCCGGCTTTTGAAAATAACTTTTCCTGACCGGCAAAAATATTCTGGGCAACTGTTACATGGGGTATGGTGTTTGCCTCCTGCAGTATCATAGATATACCCTGATTCTGGGATTCCACCATGTTTTTCGGGCTCCACTTTTCCCCTTTGTAATACATTTCCCCGCTTGTGGCAGGCTGCATGCCTGCAGCAATCGACATGATAGTCGACTTACCGGAACCGTTTTCTCCGACAAGTCCTCTTATCTCTCCCCGCTTTATCTGTATATCAACATCCTTCAGCGCTATTGTAGGACCAAAAGCTTTATGCATATGCTTCGCTTCAAATATTATCTCCTGTGACATGTCTGTCCCCCGTTCCTCCATGAACTGTCCCGATGGTATTTCTTTTTATAAAAACAGGCTGCACGGGTCATCGTGCAGCCCATTGTCATTTAAACCGCTATATTTTCTTCCGGCAGTCAATAATCCTTCTGATCATATGTCCTGTCCGGAGGCATGACTTTGCAGACTGCAGTTCATCAGTCAGCAAGTACAGCAGGGCTCAAAAGTGCAGCGTCATGCATTACTTCCTGTAACTGGGCATATGTAGCTTCAGGATTGTTCTTCTTACAGAGTACATTTACAACCATATCTACAGGAATCTGAGCCAGTGCCGGATCAGCTGTACCGCAGAGAGATTTTGTTAAAACATTCTGGATATCGGCATCGCTCTTGATTATGTATTCAAATGAATCTACTCTTTCAACAGCAAAGTCATCAAACTGATTGCCTGAAATCGCATTGTCAAGAAGAACAAGTGCATATGCAGGATCTTCTGAAGGAGAAATGGTTACTGCTGAAATGATCTTGCCTTCGCTGTCTCCGATGCAGTCTGTAATAGCAGAATCAGTTTCAAAGCCTGAAGTTACAAGTGTGGTGGCCGGTGAGCATGTGCCGTTTGCTATAGCTGTTACAAGAGTCGGGAAAATGAACTGGATACCTGCACAGAATCCCATGATTGCATCAAGTTCCGCATGTCCGTCTTCGAGGAACCATGAATCCTCAAGAGGTGCAAACATAAGTGTGGTGGTCTCGCCGACTATTTCAAATTTGTCATCATCTGCTGCTGTGGCATTGTACTCTTCGCACATTGCATTAAAGGCATTGACTGCAACTTCAAGGTTCGGATATGCAAATGCCGGGAAGTTGATAAGTGCAACTTTTCTGTATCCTTTTTCAAGGCAAAGATCAAAATATGTCTTTGCTGTGTCAGCGCCGTCAATATGTCCGTCAGCAATAGTTCCCAGAAAATGATCTTTTTCAAGTATACCTGCATTCTCGCCGCCGCCGAAGGCTGAATTCATATCTGTGTTGTATCCTGCCACATAAAGTTCCGGGAACTCTTCCATGATAGCCTGAAGGCCGCCGTCCTGGCTGCATACGAGACCTACTACGTCGCTGGTCATGCCGTTCTTAACTGCCTGGAGATTGCCTGCTGCATCGTTGAAGCTGTCACCGTAAACTACTGTGAAATCATATCCGAGTCCTTCACAGATAGCTGTCATATAAGCAACTGATGATTCATACTGGGCACCGCTCTGAAGATTTGACAGCCACATGATAGTTCCTGCCGATTCTGCAGGTGCTGCCATTACAGGTACTGCCGAAACTGCGATTGCTGCAGCTGCTGTTAATGCTGCGATTTTCTTTAATCTGTTTTTCATTACTTAAAATACCTCCTGTATTATATTAAGCTGAATACCACCTGAACCGCTGTGAATTCTGCATGTTCCGTTGTGGTTGTTACAACTCCATATTAATAAAAAAGCAGGTCCCTCATAATGTAATATTTTAAGATGCATGGTGTACTTTTTATGTATTTATTTTTAAATCTGTTGTATTATTATATTGTATTTATCTGATACCCGGAGCATACTGCCGGAACCATCCGGTACAGCCGGAAGATAAATGCGATGACCAGATACAGTTCTTATCAAGCAGCCTGCCCTGCAGCCGACAAACCTATGAAAACAGAAAGCAGACCTCTATATCTTATAAATGAAATTAACCGTCTCAGACCTCTCAATGAGTTTGAAACCATCCTGAAATACCTTTATGTAAACAAGATACCATATGATAATGTCGATTACGATTCTCTGGAGTTCAACCGTCTGCTCCGGGCTGAAAAAGGACTGACAGCAGAAGAAACAAAGAACAAATTCATAGCCATTATTTCATCCTTCCCAAACAATAATTACATTCCGACCAGGTATTTCGTGCCTGAGGGAAGAACCGTATACATAAGAAAATTTCCCATATATATGCCCTCTATGGTACATATCCACAAAGATGCCCTGGAGATAAATATTGTTCTGGAGGGCAATTTCTACCAGTATATCAACGGCGGCAGGATAGCCATGAAGCCCGGTGATATATGTTTCATTGCCCCCTGTACACCCCATGACACTTTTAATCCCGATGAAAACACCATAGTCCTGTCTGTTCTCGTATACCAGGATGTCTTAAGGAATATTCTGAGAGAGCTGAAATCTGAAGATAACGATTTCTGGAATTTTTTCCATAAGACATTGTTCGGCAGCAGATATTATCCTTTCCTCCTGTGCCATACAGGCTTTGATGTGGATATACTGGGTCTGGCCCTGGATCTGGAGTACAACCAGCATAACAACAATAAATATACTGATTCCTTTACCGAGTGCGGACTTAAACTCATGATCCTTAAACTTCTAATGAGGCACAGCGACAGCATAACCCTGGGCAGCAATATTGAGAAAAATGAATCAGAAATAATGAACCTTATGGAATTCATCCAGGATAATCTCACAACCGTATCTCTGGAATCAATTTCAAAAACCTACAATTATTCAATAAGTTATCTGTCAACTCTTATAAAAGAACAGTACGGAAAGTCATTTACCGAAATAACTACTGAACTGAGACTGGAACGTGCAAAGATATTACTGAAAAAGACAAACCTCAGCATGAGCAGGATCGCGGCTGCTGTGGGATATTCTGATAAAAGTTATTTTCTGAAACGTTTCAAAAAACAGTTCGGCATTACGCCCTCTGAATACAGAAAGACCTGTGAGTAGTCCCCACAGGTCTTTTGTTTTTGATCACTCTGCAAATTCGAACTTTACCACTTCACAGTTCTTCACTCCGAATCCGGCATATTCCTCATTGGTCATATCGCAGAAATAGGATTTTACAACTCTTGCGATGCCGTTATGAGCCACAAGAATGTAGGTTTTATCAGCCGATTCCCCTTTTATCTCATCCAGAAGGTTATATATCCTCTGGGCCAGCTGCATCATGGATTCTCCGCCTTCATACTTATTGCAGAACTGCTTTTTATCCTCTTTAAAATCTGCCCCGGTTCTGGGGGTACCTTCCCATTTACCGAAATTCTGCTCCTTAAGACGGGGCTCGACTCTGGAGGGTATACCGGTGATCTCTGAAATATGCCTTGCTGTTTCTGCTGCCCTCACAAGGGGAGAATATAATATCTCATCAGCCTTTATCCCTGCTTCAAGAATAGCCCTGCCGGCCTGTTCCGCCTGCTCATGTCCCAGTGCTGTCAGTTCAATATCAGTTGCGCCGCATATTTTATTTTCCACATTCCACCGGGTCTGCCCGTGCCTTACAAAATATACACAGCCCATTTCATTCTCCTTCTGTCCTCACAATAACAGACACTGTCGTTTTCCCTGTAAATATGACTGTATTATAATACCCGATTCATTTCCCTGTCAAAAGGTTAAAAAATGTTTTACACAGGCTGTACTTCATGCTAAAATACAGGCAAATTTTATAAAGGGGAAATTTGGATTATGGACAATACAATAGATACTAAGGAATTTGATTTAGTAGTTAATAAAGCCAAAGGATACGGCAAACCGGCACGTCTCGTAATAGCCAGTGCAGAGTGCCCCAACATTCTTGAAGGCGCAGTTATGGCAAAAAAAGAAGGCATAGCTGATCCTATCCTTATAGGCAACCATATGGTTATAAGGTCTCTTCTCAAAGATCTCGGTGAATCTGATGACGATTATAAGATAATTTCTGCTCCGGAAGGCACAGATCCTGTGCAGTTTGCTATTGATAAGATTAAAGCCGGAGAGGCTGACATCCTTATGAGAGGCAACACCGGCACCAGGGATTTTCTTATGCCTATCCTTGACAAGAAGAACAAGCTGTTAAAGAACAAGCTGTTCACTCAGGTTGACTTCTTTAAGATTCCCGGCATGAGCAAGACAGTTGCCATCTCCGATACAACTCTTCTCGTAAGCCCTTCAACAGAACAGCACAGAGAAGTTATCAAAAACATGGTAAAAGCTCTCAAGATCTTAGGTGTCGATAATCCTAATATAGCTCTTCTCTCTCTCGTTGAAGTTCCGAGCCTGGATATGAAGGATACCCTTGAGGCTGCCAACCTGGTTTACAGACATCAGCATTCCGATCCTATCGCTGAATGCAACCTTGTAGGTCCTATCCCATATGACCTTATCGTAAGCAAGGAAGCTGCAAAGCTTAAAGGATATGACTGTGATTACTGCGGTGAATTCGACGGTATCGTAGTTCCTGATCTTAAAGTCGGAAACATCATGATCAAGGTCCTTGAACATTCTGCAGGTTCCATGGGCTTCGGCGTTATCATGGGTGCCAATGTTCCTATTGCCATTACCTCAAGAAGCGATGCGGCAGGCAAGGCATTCCTCTCTATCGCAGCTGCAAGAATCATGCTTGAGAACATCGGCAGTGAGCCAACGGAAACAAACTAATCATTTTTTTCATAAAACCATTGCCCTCCGGTTTTTCCGAAGGGCTTTTTTCATATGCATGCATACATATAGAGCATTTTTTATCAAATTTATCAACATTTTGTGATGTATTGAAATTCATACAACGAAAAGTGTATACTTCTGCCAAAATATGATGTCTGCATGACAGGCACGAATGTTTACTTAGAAGGAGAAGTTTGATATGTACAAATATGATCGCAAGGGTCCGAAGCGAGGAGTATCTTTATACAGCTACTCTGCTGAATACGGATTCACAAAGTCACTTGAAGAATGCTTCGAAGATATGTATGACATGGGTGCTCACGGTCTGGAAATCCTGGCTAACTCTCATATCGAGAACTATCCTTACCCTACAGATGAATGGGTAGACAAATGGTTCCGCTTATGTGACAAGTATGAAATCGTTCCCGTAGAATACGGCAACTGGATTGATTCCCACGTATTAAGAGACAGAGACCTCACAACTGAAGAAGCATATAAGCTTCTTGAAAGAGACATAAGACTTGCACACAGACTCGGATTTACTGTTATGCGTACAAAGATGCCTGTTATCAACGAGAAGCTTGAACCGGTTCTCAACTGGAGAGAGATCATCAAAATGGCTCTTCCTCTTGCAGAGCAGCTTGGCATCAAAATGTGCCCTGAAATCCATATTCCTACCAATCTTAACGGTGAAATGGTCAAGTCATATGTTGATTTCATCAAGGAAACCGGCACAAAGAATTTCGGCCTGAACATTGACTTCGGTGTATTCCGTACAGAATTCGCTCCGGGTGAATGGAAGGATCCTGCATTCACACCTAATAAGCCGGAAGACCTGATTCCTCTTATTCCTTACATTTATTGCTGCCATGCAAAATTCTTCAACGTCGATGATAACTTCAGAGAGACAACCATGGATTATGCTGCAATCATCAATACACTGGCTGATAACGGCTGGGACGGATATCTGCTCAGTGAATATGAAGGCGCTGACAAATATGATCCGGGATATGAAGTAGGACAGACACTTCGTAAGCATCACATCCTTATGAAGAATATCATCGGAGACTAAGGAGGTAGAATAATGGAAAGAGAAGTAATTCAGTCAGTAGGTTTCAGAAATATTAAAAACGGCGATGAAGTAACAGGTTTCCAGTTCAAAGTAAGACTTCCTTACTACCGTGGTGTTTTCCTCAGCCAGTTACGCCCGGGCACACTTTTCGTTGACGGGGAAAGAATAGAAAAGGATGATATTACCTGGGTTATCAGAGGCGAAGAGTTCACAAACGAACAGATGAGAGAAAACTACCAGATCAACTGGGACATCACTACTCCTGCAACACTTAAGGTTAAGAAGCAGGGCGGCCTTGCACAGGGATGGCATACACTGAAATACGGTTTCAGTTTTTCATCTTCTTACATGCCTCCTATGATGCAGTCAGATGATGCTCTTGATCCGGATAAGGAATTCTTCATTTTCATGCCGGAGTTCGGACATCATGTAAATGAAAGAACAATGCTTATCGTATAATCTTTTATAAAATACATGCGCTATCATGGCGTACACAATATTAAAGGGAATGCAGATCGCATTCCCTTTTTCATTACATACAGAATTTTAAAATAGCTTCTGCCGCTCCGTCATGTTCATTATCACCGGTCACATGATCGGCTAGCTTCTTTATGTCATCGGATGCATTTCCCATTGCGACAGACAGTCCCGCTTTCTTCATAAAGCCCACATCGTTGGCACTGTCACCAATGGCCATTATCTCAGAAACATCTATAGCTTCAGCCTTTGCCAGGTTAAGGAATGTATCTCCCTTATCGGCATCGGCTGCCACAACTTCTATATCCGTAGACAGCATCCTTATGATATTGACTCCCGGGTCGATTTCCCTGATAAGTCCGGCGATTTTGTCTGCTTCCCTGTCATCTTCACCCCGTATCCAGATATTTTCCACACAGTCTCCGTTAAGGCTCCCTGTCACCGGATGCCTGAAATGCATGTAAGGCTTCTCTTTCAGAAAACCCATAATATCATCCACCGGTCTTCTGCTGTCACGGACATAACTGTTCAGATGGGTCCGGGAATACTTTTGTATAATACTGTCATGTATATGTTTTTCAGCCCATCCTGTACCGTTTATAAAAAAGCTGTAGGCATATCCGTTTCTAACAACCATCTCTGCCAATAATTCTGCTGTTTTATTCTGCAGAAAATGTGTTTCACAGGCCTCACCGGTATATACATCTGTCAGAACTGCCCCATTGGAGGTTATGGCATATCTGACGCCTTTAAGGGACAGCAGTTCCCCCGGTATTCCTGCCAGTGGCCTTCCGGTTACCGGAACTATCAGAATTCCTTTTTCAGCAGCTGCTTCAATGGTTGCTGCTGTCTTATCAGTCATATTCTTTTTATTGTTCAGAACGGTCCCGTCAAGGTCCAGACCTATCATCCGGATGTTATATCTGTCTCTCATCTGATAATTCTTTCTTTCCGGTCAATACAGAATATCACACATACTGCTGTGGTAAATTTACAGATTGCTGAATATAACAGTTCCTCTTCTCTTCAGCCACCTTGCAAGCAGCATGATCACAGCTGCCAGTACTGCTATTATAATACCAAAATAAACATTCATATCCATTACACTTTTTGCCGGAAATGCAGCCACTCCGATTATTACTGCGCATACAAATCCGCTGAGCATGGCAATAAGTACAGACAGGCTCTGCTTTACGGCCGTCGACTCATTGTTCCAATTCAGGTTAGGCTTGATAAGATTCATCATAAGGCCAAACTCCCCGCCGCCTGTGATAAAGCACATCACTGCCAGTTCCATAAGAATAATGGATAATACAGATTCTCTGAAAACGATTCCCAATACAGCCGTGCATATAACAGCCGGCACCATGTTAATGACTACATGGAGCCTTACTTTTGCTTTCAGAACATCCCAGGGATCCACAGGCATGGACTGAAGTATCCATATTCCGTTTCCTTCCATTGATACGGAAGGGGCTGAAGTGCAGTTCATTGAGCACAGTATGCAGATAATTACAGCTATGATAACAGAGACCATCGAACCCCAGGAACCGTCTTCAGGCAGCTCATTTATCAAAGTCATAAATGAGCTGCTTTTTATGCACAGAAAAACCGTAGCCATAGGTATAAGAATAATACCCAGTCCTGAATTCAGCATATATGTTGTACTGCCGGCAAATCTCTTTGCTTCCTTTGCCAGCAATGCCCTGCCGACACTCTTCCGTACATAACCCTTCTCTTTATATACAGTCTTTACAGTACCTGTATTTGTAGTGGTTATTTTCAGAAAACTTCGGGACATTATAAAATATGTGAGGGCGAAAACGCCTCCGATTATAACAAGCGAAATGATCAACGGAACCACTTTACCGGTAGCTGCCTGACCGAACTGGTACAAAGGATATCCCCAGCTCCGTATAAAATCTCCTATAGCCGCTGTATTGACTGTAATATACTCAAGAATATTGCTTAACCGGAAGCTTATGAAAAAGTATGCTCCCATAAGGATCAAAGCTATAATAACAGCCACTATCTTTTTTCGTTTTAATTTTACTGTTGCCTTTGCCACTATCCATCCGAACAGGCATGTCAGTACCGCTACAAAAAGCACCAGGGCAAACAGCAGTATTACAGGGAATATGACTCCCGAAACAGAAGGCGGTTTAAGAATCCAGTACACTGCCATGGCAGGCAGCCACACAAGGGAGCTGTACAGAAGACTGGCTGCAGCCACCCCGATCATCCTGGAAAACAGTATTTTCCCCGGGGGAATAGGCATTGACAGCAGCATCTCATTGTCCTTTGCCATATACAGGCTGTGATAGGTATTGAATACGCTTCCCAGAACTCCAAGAAGAATTGCCGTCAGGCTGAACATGGCAAAATACAGCCAGTCAAGTCCTGCCTCCAGCATGGCCGAACCCACAGACATAGCTGCTGCACCGACCAGTCCTATAATTATTACCAGCAGAAAAATCAACAGTACAATTATACCGGCGGCTTTTCCTTTGGAACGGCTTTTTCCGGTCTTACTGTCTGTAAAATAGAACCGGCTCAGCTCCATAAACTGTTTTTTAAGAAGTGTTTTTGTCATTTTCTACTCCTCCAGTTCCAGAAATACATCTTCAAGAGACTCATTACCGGTAACTTCTTCCATGGTACCGGAGGTAATCAGCTTTCCGCCTTTTATTATTGCAACCTTGTCACATAATTTCTCTGCAACCTCCAGAACATGTGTAGAGAAGAAAATAGCACCGCCATTTTCACAGACTTCCCTCATCATTCCTTTGAGAATATGGGCTGCCTTCGGGTCCAGTCCTACGAAAGGCTCATCCATTATGATAAGCTTCGGATCATGTATCCAGGCTGATATGATGGCAAGCTTCTGCTTCATTCCATGTGAATATGAAGATATCTGCTGGGCAAGATCTGCTGTAAGACTGAAGGCATCTGAGTATTTTCTTATCCTTTCCTGTCTGTCCTCGGCCGAAACCCCGTAGATATCAGCAACAAAATTCAGGTACTGTATGCCTGTCATGAATTCGTAAATGTCGGGATTATCAGGTATATATGCGATGTTCTTCTTGCATTCAACAGGATTCTTCTTTACGGAAATGCCGTTTACTTCTATTTCACCTCTGTCAAACCGGAGTATGCCCACAACGCTCTTAAGAGTAGTGGTCTTACCTGCTCCGTTATGCCCGATAAAGCCGTATATTTCTCCTGCCTGAATATGCAGGTTCAGATCATCAACCGCATTTACGCCGCCATAGGTTTTTGTGAGATGTTCTATTTTAAGCATTTTTATATCCTCGTTTTCCTGATTCTTCAAAGCAAAAAAGCTGTATTGTATAACACATGCGCATACTTTGTGCTTTGTAATACTCTGATATTTCCGGGACGGATTATACCATTATTCCCCGGCGGTGTATATATACTCTGCCCTCCGCCCCCGGATGCTCTTCTTTATATGGCCTCTGATCCATCAGCCTTTCCGAGGCTTATTGCCCCCATATTCTGTTCAAATCCTCCGCTATAATATATAATCAACTCAAAATTTCCAAATCCGGACGTGCCCGGCATTTTTCCCTGATCTTATACTGCAATTAAGAAAATCGCTTTCCAACGGATATTTCTGAGTTTCATCTGTAATAAAATGGGTGTTCTGTGTATATTACAAGTCTGAGTTATTAATACATATAAACAGTTACGGAGGTCATATTTTGGCAGACAGCATTTTAACAATGAAAGATGTTTCCAAGGTTTTTACTGAACGGAAGGTCTTTGATAATATATCCTTTTATCTTCAGCAGGATGAGAAAGTGGGTGTTATCGGCATCAACGGCACAGGAAAGTCCACTCTTCTCCGAATGATCGCAGGACTGGAGGAAGCAGACTCAGGGGAGATAATAACCTCCAATAATCTGGTGATCCGCTATCTTCCCCAGAATCCTGATTTTCCGGAAGATGCCACCGTTATTCAGGCCGTATTAAATTCCCACCTTAAAAGCACGGATTTATCAACAGGCAAAACAGATCATGATGCCCTGGACTCAGACTACTGGACTCTGGAAAGTGATGCCCGTTCCATGCTGACAAAGCTGGGGGTATACGATTTTGACCGGCCGGTGTCCGAGCTATCCGGCGGTCAGAGGAAACGCCTCGCTCTGGTTTCCGTCCTTCTGTACCCCTCAGATATTCTTGTTCTGGACGAACCAACCAATCATCTCGACCAGGAAATGGCAGAATGGCTGGAAAATGTTCTTAAGTCCCGTAAAGGTGCTCTGGTAATGGTGACCCATGACAGATATTTTCTGGACAGCATTGCTGACCGTATCATAGAAATCGACAAGGGAATCATCTATTCCTACGATTCGGGATATTCCGGATATCTGGAGCTTAAAATGCAGCGTCTGCAGCAGATGGTTTCCGCAGAAGAAAAACGGCAGAACATTTTAAGGAAAGAACTTGCCTGGATAAGACGTGGTGCCAGAGCACGCTCCACAAAACAGAAGGCCCATATTCAGCGATACGAGGCATTGAGAGATCAGGCTTCTCCGGAATTTGACCGGCAGGTACAGCTGGACTCCATTTCCACCCGTATGGGTAAAACAACAGTTGAACTGAATAATATTTCCAAGGCCTACGGGGACAATGTGATCATTTCTGACTTCACATATAATTTTCTGAAGACTGACAGAATCGGTTTTGTAGGTGCCAATGGTGCCGGCAAGACCACTCTCCTGAAAATGATTACAGGTCTTGTAAAGCCTGACAGTGGCAGCATTACCATCGGGCAGACCATAAGGATAGGCTATTTTTCCCAGGAAATCGATACAGACCCGGAAACAGGCATATCCTATATGGATCCTGATGAGCTTGTTATTGATTATATTAAAGACACTGCCGAATATATCCAGACTTCCGAGGGCCGCATAACAGCCACCAGGATGCTGGAAAGATTCTTATTCACACCTTCCATGCAGTACACACGCATCGGAAAGCTGTCCGGCGGGGAGAAAAGACGTCTCAATCTTCTGAAGGTTCTCATGGAAGCCCCTAACGTGCTTCTGCTGGATGAGCCCACTAACGATCTGGATATTACCACATTGAATATTCTTGAAGATTATCTGGATTCATTTGAAGGCATTGTGGCTGCAGTATCCCATGACAGATATTTTCTGGACCGAGTTGTAAACCGCATATTTGAACTGGAGGGCAACGGCAGAGTAAATCAGTATGAAGGTGGCTGGACTGATTACAGAAATAAAAAGGCAGCTTCGGACCGGGGCAGTTCCGGTTCCTATACCGGGGGCAGAAACATATCCGGCCTTTCAAAAGAGTCCTCCGGCCCTGCTGTTTCAGGTTTCTCAGCACCGATCAGAAATGTTTCCGGTTTTTCGAAAGATTCCTCTGCACCTTCCTCAGGCAGTTCCTCTACTGCATTCAGAAACTCTCCCTGTTCTTCAACAGATTCGCCTGCCGCTGCTGTGTCTGGCTCTTCAGCCTGCAGTACATCTGCTGATAGCAGAGACAAACCACAGAAGCAGAAAAAATTCACCTTCAAAGAGCAGCGGGATTACGAAACCATTGAAGCTGAAATCGAGGAACTGGAAGACAGAATAAGCAGCCTGGAGGATGCCATAGCGGCCAACTCCAGTGACTTCATGAAGCTTACAGAACTGAATCGGGAAAAAGATGATGCTGAAGCCCTGCTGCTGGAAAAGATGGAGCGCTGGGAATACCTTGAGGAACTGGCCCGGTCATTTGACTGATGTATTTTTTGAATACTCCTGCGATAAAAAACATCTCACATATCCATCTCATTGTACGAGCCGTTATGATTCACGGATGGTTAAGCCTGTATGGGCAGGTGACGGATACGGACCACCAGTCCGGTATCCGTCAGGGTTACTGAGGGGCAAACTCATCAGAGTTTGCCCCGAATGGCCCGGCCTGCACAGACAGGCTTAAACATTCGATGAATCATAGGCGCAGTACACCGAGATGATATGTGAGATGTATTTTTATTGCTGGCAGTTATGCAGCACTATACACCCGTTCAGCCGCCGGAATAACTTTTTTACGAAGCATGAGCTAGAAAAAACTACCGTTGCGGCAGTTTTTCCTCATTTATTTTCAATTTTCAAGAAAATACCCCTCCCACGGACTTTTCTGAGTTTCATCCATGAGAAAAAAGCCGAGCTGCGGATGTTTCCGCCCTGTTTCACAGGTTGAAAACATCCGCAGCTCGGTCATTTTCTTAACTATTTAAAAATATCTTCTTTAAAACATCCGTAGCAGGCATATTTTCTCAACTTCTCAGAGAAAAGAGAAAGCTCAATTCCCACAGCGGCACTTTTTTCTTCGGCCAATCATCAGTGACCTGATCAGGACTGTTTATCAGCTTCATAAGCTGCCGCCAGATCATTGATCCAGATTGCGGAAACGGCATCACTTGGCATTCTCCAGTCTCCTCGCGGAGAAAGAGCTACCGTTCCGACCTTAGGGCCGTCCGGCAGACAGGAACGCTTGAACTGCTGGGCGAAGAATCTCCAGCAGAAGGTTCTGAGCCATTTATAAATGGTATCAATATCATAGTCATCCTCAAAGGTCTTTTTTGCAAGCCTGTATATCTTGGAAGGTTCATATCCGAATCTCAGGAAGTAATACAGAAAATAATCATGCAGCTCATAAGGACCTACCAGATCCTCAGTCTTCTGAGCAATCTGTCCCTCCTCGGGAGGCAGAAGTTCAGGGCTGACCGGTGTATCAAGTACGTCCAGCAGAACCTCCCTTAAAGTACCTTCGGTGCACTCATCAGCATAATAACGGACAAGATGCCTTACAAGAGTCTTCGGTACAGAGGCATTTACACCGTACATTGACATATGATCACCGTTGTATGTAGCCCACCCCAGAGCCAGCTCAGACATATCACCGGTGCCGATAACCATACCGTTGGTCTGATTGGCAATATCCATCAGAACCTGGGTACGCTCTCTTGCCTGACCGTTTTCATAGGTAACACTGTGATCATTCATATCATGCTGAATGTCCTTAAAATGCTGTGTAACAGAATCGGCAATATTTACCTCCCGTAATGTACATCCCAGTTCAAGAGACATTCTGCAGGCATTATTGAAGGTTCTGTCCGTGGTGCCGAAGCATGGCATAGTGACAGCTGTGATACTGCTCCTGTCCATTCCCAGACTGTCAAAAGCCCTGCAGGCAACCAGAAGTGCAAGAGTGGAATCGAGGCCTCCGGAAATACCTATTACAGCACTGGCTGCATGGGTATGCATGATACGCTTCTTAAGTCCCATAGACTGGATGGTAAATATCTCCTCACATCTTCTGGTCCTCTCTTCAGTTGAATCAGGAACAAAAGGATGTTTTGCAAATGTCCTTGTAAGTTCAGTATATTCCGTCTCAATATGGAACGGGATCCTCATCAGCTGATTTTCGGTTGTAGTGATGAAGGTAGTATTCTTCCTTCTCTCGCTGTTGAGTCTCTTAATATCAAATTCGCTGTAAATAATTTCATTCGAGAATCTGGATGAACTGCTGAGAACAGAACCGTTTTCTGCAATTATATTATGTCCTCCGTATACAACGTCCGTGGTAGATTCCCCTTCTCCGGCATTCGCATAGATATAGCCGCATATAAGCCGTGCAGACTGCCCGGAAATAAGATTCTCCCTGTATCCGGCTTTCCCTATGGTTTCCGTACTTGCAGAAGTATTGACTATGACAGTTGCCCCGGCTCTTGCCGCAGCAATGCTGGGAGGAACAGGGCTCCAGACATCTTCACATATTTCCGCAGAAACAACCAGAGACTCCATACTGTCGCAGACAAACAGCAGCTGGGGGCCAAAAGGAATCCTCTCCCCGTTTATCAGTATCTCCGATGCTTTCTCAGGGCCTCGTCTGAACTGACGCATTTCATAGAATTCACCGTAATTGGGAAGAAAAGTTTTTGTGGTAAAGCCTATTACCCTGCCCCTGTTAAGGGCGGCTGCCACATTATACAGTTCGCCGTCAACAGCTAGGGGTGCACCCACAAACACCAGCGCATCCTTATCAGAAGTATAATCTGCAAGTTCAGATACCGCATCCCTTGCCCTGTTCAGCAGAAGGTCCTGGACAAACAGATCACTGCACGAATAACCTGTAATACACAGCTCCGGAAAAACAATTATCTTTGCCTTTTCAGCTGTGGCCCTGTCTATACATTTCTTTATTTCCGCCACATTAAAATCCACATCTGCAACTCTGATATCAGGTGTTGCTGCCGCTGCCTTAATAAAACCGTCTTTCATATGATTCTCCCATATTTCAGCATTACCGTATTACGGTATATATAATACAAAGGCTGCCACACATATAATGCATGACAGCCTGAAAAAATTATAATGAATAATTATCAGCGTCTCTTAAGGAAATCAGGAATGGTAATATCCTTGCCTGAACCTGATCTCTGGGCAGGTGCAGGAGCTGCTGATGTAGTTCCGAAGTTCATCGGTGCCCTTGAAGGTGCTCTTCTGCCGGCTCCGAGATCTGCTCTGATCTCAGGCTCGTTATTCTTAGGTGCTGTAAATGAAAATGCAGGTGAAGGAGCTGCAGTATTCATTCCTCCTGCATATGGAGAAGGTGCTGCCGGCTTCGGTGCTGCTGTGCCTGCATATCCTGCTGCTGCTGCAGAAAGAGGAGTTTTGAATCTGCTGTCTGAAGCTGTGCCTAACGGAGATGCCATCTTGGCAGGTGTTGCATCGGCAATACCTGTAGCAATAACAGTAATTCTGCAGGTATCCGGTTCATCACAGCTGTCATTAGCACCAAATATGATATTGGCACCATCCCCTGCCAGCTGCTGTACATATTCTGCTGCATCACTGACTTCAATAAGAGATACGTCACCGGTAACATTAAGGATGATATGAGATGCACCCTTGATGCTGGTCTCAAGAAGCGGTGAAGAAACTGCTTCCTTAACTGCATCCTCAGCCTTGGTATCTCCGTGGCCTACACCGATACCGATGTGAGCGATACCCTTATTAACCATTGCTGTACGGACATCCGCAAAGTCAAGGTTGATAAGTGCAGGAATATTGATAAGATCTGTGATACCCTGAACTGACTGCTGAAGTACTTCATCAGCCTTTTTGAAAGCATCTGCAATGGAAGTTCTTCTGTCTACGATTTCAAGGAGCTTATCATTAGGAATAACGATAAGAGTATCAACAACCTCTTTTAAACGTTCAATGCCCATAAGAGCATTGTTCATACGTGTTTTATTTTCAAATCTGAACGGTTTGGTAACAACTGCAACTGTAAGAATGCCCATTTCCTTAGCTGCCTTGGCAACTACAGGAGCCGCACCTGTACCTGTTCCGCCGCCCATACCGCATGTGATAAATACCATATCAGCACCTGCAAGTGCTTTCTGGATAATTTCAATGCTTTCTTCAGCAGCCTTCTGTCCAACCTCAGGCTGTGCACCTGCACCAAGACCCTTTGTGAGCTTTTCACCGATCTGGATGGTAACAGGAGCCTTGCTTAATGTAAGTGCCTGCTTATCAGTATTAACACCGATAAATTCCACAGCCTTAATAGCATCGTCACCATCGGACATGCGGTTTACAGCATTATTTCCTGCTCCGCCAACACCGATAACAAGTATCCTTGCGCCCGAAAGTACATCATAATCATGTTCTGCCATCTATTTTATCCCTCCAATAATAGTCTATTCAATCAGAATATATAATATATGTAAATATATTAAATTTCAATAACATTTTGCTTAACATTTTTCAATTTTCTCTGAATGTGTAACCGTAATTATCTGCATCACCGTTCTGCATATACAGCACCCCCCGTTTTCCATCCACCTGGGGCAGAAGATCCGCAAGATCCTTTATCTTACTGTCGGTCTTTTCATTACGTCCCAGTTTAATCTGAAGTTCTCCCCGGACCAGTGTAACGGTTCCGCTGCTGAATACTATTTTATCTGCTTTAATACCATTTTTTTCCAGATCGGCTGCCACCCGAAGAACATATTCCAGCCCTGCCATGTTTTCTGCCACGGCTTTTTTGCCGAATACTATTTCCGTGAATTCCATACCGGTTATGTACGGGATTCCCTCCGGTTCAGCTGAACTGTTGCTGATCACCACTCCCTTTTCATCCATTGAGAGACAGGTCCCTGCATAGTTAACATACACTACCGGATGCTTTTCTTCTGCAGTTTCCTGAACAGCAGCCTCGGGATCCGCCACGGACGTACCCCTGCTTCCCCTTATTATGAAGAAAACAGCTGCTGCAACACACAGTATGATTATTATTCCAATGAGTTTCCTTTTCAATAAAATAATCCTTTATCCGTTTTTCAG
>JABUTA010000069.1 GCA_021443845.1 Parasporobacterium sp. | reverse complement strand
TTTTTTCTCGACTTCTCAGAGATTGACAGAAAGCCAACTCCCGCAGCAGCACTATTTTCTCACTCCAATCCTGCAAGTCCATGGCCAGCCAGCATCCAACTGCTGAAAATCAACTTGACTCAGCATATGCAGGTCATTTAAAATATACCCCAACTGAATAACGCATGCTTTCGCTAGGGAACCGGATGGGAATTCCGGACTATCCAAGTAACCGTGATGCTGACGAATGAATAGCGTGCCGGGCATAAGTATTAATTGAAATGCCTCAGCACGAAGCCACTGTCAATTATGATGGGAAGGCGTTCATGAAGGATGAAGCTAAGTCGGGAGACCTGTCTGCATGCAGAACACTTCTTGGGTTGAGTGGATTGTTTATAATTACAGAGGTATTTTCGGTTCGTTGATCAGAAAAAACCGGCTTGAATAATAGTACCGTACAGCAGATACACTGCTGACATTTCGGAATCATTGCCGCAGCTGACAGGTGATATCTGTCAGAGCTGCGTTGTCTGCCGGATTGACTGTGATCATGTTTCTCAGATGCCTGCTATATTAGAATAGTTTCAATGCTCTCCGATCCTTGGGGAGCATTTTTAATTGCTCCTTTTATTCAGTTAGCAATAATTTCCATATCACCGGGATAAACTTCCCCATGAGAAACACCGGCAGCGGAGCTGAATTTTCAAACATGGAGGGCACATCCGGGTATGGAAGTTTGAGTCAGTCAGATTCAACATGGAACTGCCGCAGTGCGGAAACTTGCATTTCCGGGACAGTTCCGCAGCAGAGAAAGGGGTAATTAACCGGATGAAAATCAAAAAAATCCTGGCAGCAGTACTGGCTGCCGCAATGACACTTACAATTTTTGCAGGCTGCGTTTATGCAGAACCTGCAGCAGAATCCGCAGCAGTAACGGTTACAGACATGACAGGCCGCGAGATCACTCTGGATAAACCTGCCGAGAGAGTTGTAGCCCTTACAGCATCAGACTGTGAGATTCTCTTTGCAGTAGGCGCAGGGGATCTGCTGGTAGGTCGCGGTGAATACTGTGACTATCCTGCAGAAGTAATGGATATTCCTTCAGTTCAGTCAGGTGCAGAAACAAATGTTGAACAGATCATCGCCCTTCAGCCGGATCTTCTTCTTATGAGCGATATGGCTCAGCCGGAAGAACAGATAAAGCAGCTGGAAGAAGCAGGCATTAAGGTAGCAGTGAGCGAAGCTAAAGATATCGAGGGAACATACAAGTCTATCGAGATCATCGGCAAACTTCTTGGCAGGGAAGACAATGCAGCAGCCGTAATCGACGGTATGAAGAAAACCTTTGAAGAAGTAAAGGCCAACGTAAAGGGCGACGGTTCTGAAACCATATACTTCGAAGTATCTCCGCTGGAATGGGGCCTGTGGACAGCCGGCGCAAACACATTCATGGATGAGGTTGCCGCAATGCTGGGTCTTAAGAACTGCTTCGGTGACGTGGAAGGCTGGGCCGAGATTTCAGAAGAACAGGTACTGGAGCGTAATCCTGATTACATCATGACCATTACCATGTATTACGGAGAAGGACCTACACCTGAAGAAGAAATCCTGTTACGCCCGGGCTGGGAAAATATAGCCGCAGTTAAGAACGGCAAGATCATTAATCTCCAGAACAATGAACTGTCACGTCCGGCACCCCGCCTTGCTGAAGGTGCAAAGATGCTTGCTGACTTTGTATACGGCGCAGAAGCGGCAGAATAATGATAAACAGCATGTTGTATGTATGACATTTATCAGGGGGACCTCGGTTTGTCCCCCACTTTTTTGATAATGCACGATAAAAACTATTCAGCCTGACACATGCAGACCGGCATCGGCGCAGAAATTAAAACACATGAAACTCGTGCCGGACTTAAGAAAAGAGTATGAGAACCACGCACACAGCAATGAAAAAATCCGATAAAATGAACTTCCCCACATATCTCATATTTTCCCTGATAACCATCGGGGTTATGCTTCTGTGCATATGTGTGGGAAGCGTCAGCGTACCATTGAAGGATACCTTTACGGTACTGGCTCAGGCCATTACCGGTCAGAAGGGAGAAGGACTCACCTGGTCCATTATAATAATAAGAAGACTTCCCAGGGTTCTGTGCGTAGCCCTTACCGGAACAGCTCTGTCCTTATCCGGTGCAGCCATGCAGGGCCTTCTTAAAAATCCCCTGGCAGACGGATCCACCCTGGGGGTATCCTCAGGGGCGTCCCTGGGAGCGGTAATAGCCATTGCCTTCGGCATAACATTTCCGGGACTTCCCTTTGCAGGCACAATGGTCATGGCTGTAATATTTGCGTTCATTTCCCTGCTTATAATCCTTGGTCTGGCATATAAGCTGGACTGTTCACTTTCCACTAACACCATCATTCTGATAGGTGTTATTTTCTCGATGTTCGTATCAAGCGGAATGAGTATCATCATCACATTTGCTGCAGATAAGATTCAGGGTATAACCTTCTGGACAATGGGCAGCCTGGCAAATTCAAGTTACGTCAATGCTGCAATTCTCGCAGGAGCCCTTGTGATATTCGGAGGGATCATCTTCGGAAATGCAACGGAACTCAATGCATTTGCCATCGGTGAGGATAATGCCCGTCACATAGGTGTAAATGTGAGACGCACGAAGCTGCTGGTACTTATATGTGTTGCAGTGCTGCTGGGAGTGTGCGTGTCAGTGGGGGGGACCATAGGATTTGTGGGTCTTGTTACACCCCACATGGTCCGTATGATAGTAGGTCCCAATCATAAGAAACTTCTCCCGGCGTCAGCTTTCGGCGGAGCGGTATTCCTTCTGCTGGCGGATCTGGTGGCCAGGATACTCCTCAACCCTATGGAGCTTCCTATAGGAGTTGTGACAAGCCTGGTGGGCGCGGTGGTATTCGTATTCATATTCTATAAAACCCGGAGGAGGTAGACAATATGCTTGATGTGATCGATCTGACCGTCCGTTACGGGAGCAGAACAGTGGTGGACCGGGTAAGCTTCACCGTATCCGAGGGACAGTGGCTTATGATCGCCGGTCCCAACGGAGCCGGTAAATCCACTATATTAAATGCCATAACCCAGGGAGCACCCTATACAGGCAGCATTCTTCTGCAGGGAACAGATATAAAAAAGGTGAACCCGAGAAAGCGGGCTGCGGAAGTAGGGGTGCTGACCCAGAACCATTTCGTGGGTTATGATTTTACGGTTGAGGAAGTGGTGGAACTGGGAAGATATTCCCGGAAGACAGGGATGTTTTCGGGAAAAACCGATGAAGACAGGAACTGCGTTGAAGAGGCCCTGAAGCTTACAGGCATGGATGAACTCAGAAAGCAGTCGGTACTGACACTGTCAGGAGGCGAACTTCAGAGAACATTCCTTGCACAGGCATTTGCCCAGAACCCACGTATACTTCTGCTGGACGAACCCACAAATCATCTGGATCTTTTATATCAGAAACAGGTATTTGCCCTGATATCACAGTGGCTGAAAAGTCCCGGGAGAGCAGTTGTATCAGTTGTTCACGATCTTTCCCTGGTGAAGGCTTTCGGCAGTGATGCAGTACTTATGGACAGGGGAAGGGTTATCGCAGCAGGAAAGGCAGAGGATACAATAGTTCCGGCCAATGTAAATCCGGTTTACAGGATGGACGTGGGCGAATGGATGCAAAAAATGCTCTCCCAATGGGAGGTGCATTGATGAAATAAATAGGACTTCTTCTGTTGCAAACAGTAAGGTTTTTCTGATAGAATACAAATTGGCGTAAAATTTGTTACAGATAAGAAAACGGTATAAATGGCAGAAAACAGCGAGAAGCCCAAAAAGAAAAAAAGCGGCAAAATTACAACATTTTTCTTTATATTCAGTCTTGCTATTGTTGCGGTAATAGCGATAACCGAGTTTTCGGGCAACAAGGACAGGCATCTTGAAAGCACGGATTTCAACGTGTGGTTTCTTTTTGGTGCCATCGGGTGTTTTCTGGTGGCTCTTTTCTGCGAAACAGTCAAATACGCTCATCTTCTCAAGGGCAAAGGTATAAAGAACAGATGGAAGCTGGGATTTACCGATGCGGTGATCGGTAAATATTACGATAACATTACCCCGGCGGGAGCCGGCGGACAGGGCTTCCAGATGTATCATCTGAAGAAAAACGGCTGCGATTTCGGTACTGCGGGAGGCCTTCCGATCATCGGGTTCATGGGACTTCAGTTTGCCTTTGTATTTGTAGGTGTACTGACCATGATATTCGGAAACGGCCTGATAGACAAGGAAATGGTGGTCCTGAAGGTAACGGCCATTGCGGGACTTATATTTTATGCATTTATTCCCATGTGCATAGTATTCTTCATCATTGCACCTAAACCTCTTGAAGCAATAGTTCGATGGGCAACGAGACTCCTGGCCAGAATACATATAGTAAAGGATCCGGATACTGCGGTGAAGAATGCCATAGGTTCCCTTCAGGCATATACAGCGGTTCTCAGAAGCTTCAGCAGGCAGGGATCGCAGATAGTATTTGTATTTGTCGTGTCTCTTATATATCAGCTGGCGCTGATGTGCATGCCCTGGTTCGTTCTCAGGTTTTTCGGTGCCGACATAGCATTCTTACCATGCTTCTGCAAAGTAGTATATGTATATGCAGCTATTACACTGGTATTTACTCCGGGCAATTCCGGTGCTGCGGAGGCATCATTCTATATGGTGTTCAGCACCCTGAAGGGTGGAGCTATTTTCTGGGGTATGCTGGTGTGGAGAGGTCTGTGCTTCTACAGCTGGATATTACTTGGTGCCATAGTACAGTCATGCGAAAGAATAAGAGACAGAAAAGCTGAGGCACGTGAAGCTGCCGGGGGAAAGGCAGCCGAGTGCGAACAGACAGCTGTCAATGCACAGATAGCCGGCGGCATTGGAACAGACAGTGCAGATGAAATGAAACAGGCAGGTATTGCCGAATATAAATAAACTTCGGGAGGATTATAAAATGAGAGAATTTAACAGGCTGAACGTAGCAGGATTTGTATTGGGTGTAATATCTACTGCTATCGGTGTCAGCGGTTCGGGAGTAAGGTGGCTTGGTCTTATCGCAGGGATTGTGGGAATAATATTGTCTGCTTCAGCATTCAAAGCCGAGAAGAATGATTTTAACACAGCTGCATTTGTTCTTTCGCTTGTAGGATCCTGCCTGTGCCTTATATTTTGGATCGCGTGCGGAATCGCTGCAGGCTGTGCTGCATGTGCGGCAGCGGCAATCTGATATGCTGCCGTATTTTCATATATTCGGTTTATCAATACCCGCATATGGCTCGTGTATGGCTCTCGGATTTCTGCTGTGCGGATTCTGGGCCTGGAAAAGAGCAGTTAAAAGAGGCCTTCTGGGTGAAAATCTCATCATAATAGCAGCCTGTATTTTCGGGCTGTCCATGACCGGAGGAATACTTCTGTATGATTTTGTAACCTATTCTCCTGCTCAGATATGGGAATACATCTGTGAAGGAAAATGGGATTATATTGTCACGGGAGGCATAGTTTTCTACGGGGCCCTTATAGGGGGCGTGCTGGGAGCTTTGCTGGGCGGGATTATTGCAAGGGATGATATCCGTAATTATGTAGATGTCATAGTTCCTGTTCTGCCCGTAGGACACGCCCTGGGAAGGATAGGGTGCTTCTGTGCCGGCTGCTGCTACGGAAGACCCACTGAAGGTCCCCTGGGAGTAGTCTATACAGCCGCCGCCGGAGGCGCACCTGCAGGCATTCCCCTTCTGCCGGTACAGCTGTTTGAGGCTGCCGCCGATATAATAATTGCAGTGATCCTTCTTACGGTATCAGCAAAGACCAGATCAAAATACCTGACGGCCATAATGTATTGCATGATGTACTCGGTGGTGAGATTTATTCTGGAATATTACCGTTATGACAGTATCCGTGGCATTGCAGGAGGTCTGTCTACATCCCAGTGGATAAGCATTGTCCTGTTTGCGGCAGCCGGTCTGTCTGCCGTAATTCTCGGTATTTTATCCCGAAAAAAAGGCGGAAAGACAGCCTGAAACAGTGTATATTGAACATATTTTTCTTGACAATTTGTGCAAATGTGAGTAATATACGCGTGTTAATTATGATCTTTGAACCATTAAGGAGGTTAATTATGGTATTTTTAGGTTTAATACTCGGTTTAGTTGGTTTCATCGGAGGCTTTATAGTTCCTCTGTTAGTTCCTACAATCGGTGCAGTTGCATGGGTATTCGTAGCATTATGCTTAGCAGGTATCATCTTCTCAGCAATCAACATGAAGAAGAAAAAAGGTCCTAACGTAGCAGGTCTTGTTATTTCCATCATCGGTCTTCTTCTCAGCATTATCATGGCAGTTGCATGCTCAACAGGCAAGGCAGTTATGAATGAAGCAGAAAAGCTTGCTAACGATCCTGCAGTTCAGGCAGAAGTTGAATCAGCTCTTCAGCAGCTCGGTGATGAGCTTTCAGCAGCAGTAGAAGAAGCACTTCCTGCTGACGCTCAGGGTGAAGTAGAATCAGTTATGGAAGAAATCGCATCTGCAATCGAAGAAACAACAGCAGCAAAATAATCTGACTGAAAATAACGAAACAATCTACTGAAAGGCATCTGCATCAGGCAGGTGCCTTTTTGATTGACTAATGATTTTTATGTTGTTAAAATCTTGTGGTAAATAAAGAGGGCACCAATGAACACATTTGATATTAACAGTTTAAATAAAGAACTGATTGATTTTACAGAACGGTCGGCCAGCATGTACCATACGGTTTCTGCCATAGAAGGGTATATGGACATGGCCGGTTTTGCTGAGTTAAAAGAAGGAGAATCCTGGAAGCTGTCCCCCGGCGGCAGATACTACGTGACCAGGAACAATTCCAGTATCATCGCATTTAGTATAGGTGATGTTTCCGACAGACTGTATTTCAAAATAGGGGCTTCCCATTCTGACTCCCCTTCATTTGCCCTTAAGGATATGCCTGAACTGTCAGGTCCCGGCAGCTATCTGCGGCTGAACGTGGAAGGCTACGGGGGAATGATAGATTATTCCTGGCTGGACAGGCCTCTGGGCATTGCGGGAAGAGTCATGGTAAGGACTGTAAAAGACGGAAGAACAGTGGTGGAAAGCCGTCTCATCAATCCGGATGAGGACCTGTTCATTATTCCCAGCCTGTGCATACACTTTAACCGGGATGTGAACAAAGGTTTTGCATTCAATCACCAGGTGGATATGTGTCCTCTGGTATCGTCGGGACAGATGACTGCAGAGGATTTCAGGCAGCTTATTGCAGATTACGCAGGGGCAGAGGTACAGGATATAACCGGTATGAATCTGTTCCTGGTGAACCGTCAGAAGGGACGGATATGGGGCGCCCGGAAGGAATTCGTTTCAGCAGGGCATCTCGATGACCTTCAGTGTGCATTTACTTCCATGAAGGGATTTCTCAGGAATCTGGAAGGCGGATACTGCGCAAATGAACAGCAGGTGCCCGGGGTGAATGTGTTTGCATGCTTTGATAATGAAGAAGTGGGCTCAGGCACGAAACAGGGAGCATTGTCAACATTTCTTTCCGACACATTAAGACGTATATGCATGGGGCTGGACAGAAATGAGGAAGATTATCTGAAAGCCCTGGCGGGATCATTTATGATCAGCAGTGACAATGCACATGCTCTTCATCCCAACCATCCCGAAAAATCCGATCCGGTAAATACACCGATGCTCAATAAAGGTATTGTGATAAAGGAAAACGCATCTCAGAAATACTGTACAGATGCATTTTCGAGAAGTATTTTCCGGGCCGTGTGTGATGATGCGGGGGTACCTTACCAGTCCTTTGCCAACAGAAGCGATGTGCCGGGAGGATCGACACTGGGCAATCTTTCCTGTACAAAGGTGAGCATGCATGCAGTGGATATAGGACTGCCCCAGCTGGCTATGCACAGCGCATATGAGACTGCAGGCACTATGGATACTGTATACGGTGCAGAAGCATTTGCCCGTTTTTACGGTTCTGATATACTGATCGAAGGTAGTGACAGAGCGTCTGTCAGCCTCTTCTGAAATGTGGATATGAATCCTGAAGAAAGGATATGCTTAATATGAAAGAATTTAATGATCTGACTGAAAAACAGTTGGCTTCGAGAGAGGTTTTTGCAGGAAAAATCATGAACGTGCTGGTAGATGATATAGAACTGCCGGATGGTCATACTGCTACAAGAGAATATATCTCCCACTGCGGAGCAGTATGTGTGGTGCCGGTAACCGAGGACGGGAAGGTGGTTATGGAACGCCAGTACAGATATCCCATCCGCCGGGTGGTAAGGGAAATCCCGGCAGGCAAGCTGGACGGCCGTAATGAAGATCATCTGGAAGCTGCGAAAAGAGAACTCAAAGAAGAGACAGGCATTACTGCAGACAACTGGCACTCTCTGGGAAGATATGTTCCCGCCCCGGCCTATTCGGAGGAAGATATTGATATGTATCTTGCGACAGGTCTTCACTACGGTGAGCAGAAGCTGGACGACGAAGAATTCCTGTGTGTATATGAAGAACCTATAGAATCTCTGGTTGAGGATATCCTGGCAGGCAGGATTTCCGACGGAAAAACCCAGATCGCCATACTGAAGGCATATAAGATCCTGAAAGGAACCCTGTAGTCCGGAACTTAAGGAGGAGACGATAATAACCTGTGATTCAGGATATTATATATAATTTCCGTGATGGGAAATAAAAAGGAGACAAGATAATAATGAAAAGAAAACTGTTTGTATTAATGCTTGCGGCAGTCATGGCAATTTCAGGGACTGCATTTGCAGCAGAGG
>JABUTA010000068.1 GCA_021443845.1 Parasporobacterium sp. | reverse complement strand
ATGTTAATCCATTGGCCATAGGTGCATAATACGCCTTTTTGAGGAAGTCGCCGCGCCTGCTTTGTACTTTCCACCATATTAGCGCAGGGGATGCAGCAGAGCAGAACGAAGAAGGCCGGGGTTGCCCTAGAACAAAGGAACCTCGCCCATCAAGAATGCTTCAACAGATGTATTTCGCGAGCCGATAATCAAAGGCTGCGCGTCAGGAAAACGCTGGCAAAAATCGACCATGCCGCCCGGCTTCACTCTGCCGCTTTTTTCAGCAAGTACAGAAATGACATACAGGATAAACATTCCTGACAATCCAATGAGTGCTTCCGGCAGGTACAGCCAGTAAATATAAAGAACGAACCTGAGATATATGCAGACTGCTCCGACTGCCAGCGCCGCCGCCGATCCTGCAATCAGTTTCCCAGGGGTTCTTATCCGGGCAAAAAATCCATATTCTGCCAGCAGCATTCCCACCGCAAAAAACGGCATATGGTATATTACCTGGGCAATCTGGAAAATGCCTGTTATCTGTACACCCGTAACGGCAATAACCACATCTGCTGCCGTGAAAATGCCCAGTGCAAGCCACATGCGGAGCCTGCTGTTCCATATAAGGGGTGCTAACAGGAATATAATCAGAATGCAATAGCAGAACCAGAACAGGTCTCCTTTTATAAAGGCTTCATAAAATTTTGTTCCAAGGGAGTCTCCATGAGAATATTCGTCAGACACAAACAGGCTGAATATCAGTTTAAGACAGGTCATGAAGGCAAATGGCACCAGTATTCTGCTGACCTTTTTCAGAAAAAACTGTCCCACCGGCTGTTTATGGCACAGATAGCCTGCAATCAGGATAAACAGGGGAACATGGATGCACTTGAGTGTCACCATAGCTTCCATCCAGGGAAAGCTCTCCCAGGGTATAGGGGAACACATTACAGCGTGATAGAAAACAACAAGTATTATTGAAAATGCTTTCAATATATCAATAATCCTGTGTTTTTCCATAAAATACTCCCTGCTGTTATCCGCAAACCGGACCATTTGCACCGTCCGGCTGATATATGATGCCAGAATTCTATCATTTACCAATGTCCATTTCAACATCCGCTTTTATGGCTCATGCAGTGTGATAACACATTATTGCATTGAAGATTTGTGCAGATTAGAGTAAAATCATAACACCTGGAGGTCATTTCTTATGGATAATGTATTTATAACCGGACACAGAAATCCGGATATGGACAGCGTGTGCAGTGCATACGCTTATGCAAAGCTGAAAAACTCGATCGATAAAAATCATAATTATATCGCAGTCCGCTGCGGCCATCTCTCAGATTCCCTTAAGCAGCAGTTTGAAATGCTGGGGATCACACCGCCTCCCTATATGGGTGATGTCCATCCAAAGGTCGGTGACGTTATGCTGGTACCTGAGAAACGGCTTAATTCAACCCAGCCTATATATGACCTTATAAGATTTTATGACGAGTCCCTTCCCTCTGCCCTGCCTGTATTTGACGGGGATGAATTTCACGGACTTCTCACCATAGATGATATAACAGCCTGGTTCCTGTCAGACGGCATGGCCAACTACCCTGAATACAATTTCCGTGTTTCAAACATGGCTGAAGTTATAGATGGCAGAATTATCCACAATAACGGTACGGATATGGTGCATGGTGCTCTTGTCATGGGTATACTGGAATTTGAAAACTATATTTCTTCCATGAACAGAGTCAATGTTCCCATTGCCGTAATGCCCTATAATGATGAATACATTGCCATGGCCATTGAGAATAAGGTTCCCGTCATTGTCATATCAGCATGCCAGAATGATGTGGAATCTGATTTTTCAGAATATCCCGGCTGTGTCATGGTAACTTCCATGGACACATCAGAAACCCTCCGCAGGCTCCGGATGGCACCGGATGTTTCCAATCTTGTAGGCACCCAGGGACCTTCCCTGCATAAAGATGATCTGTACGAGGATGCAAAGGAGCTTCTCGCTGCATCCAAGCTCCGGGGCCTTTCGGTATTTGACGGAGATGAATGGGTAGGTTTTGTTACCAGAAGATGCTTCCTGAGAAAGCCTACCTACAAGGTGATCATGATGGACCACAACGAAGTAGGTCAGAGTATCCGGGGTATCGAGGAAGCTGAAGTCCGGGAAATAATAGACCACCACAGACTGGATGCCCTGAAGACAGAGCTCCCCATCTTCATAGATTCAGAGCCCTTAGGCAGTACCTGTACCATTGTGTACCAGCAGTATTTACGCCATAACATTTTCCCTGACCAGGACACCGCAAAGATGCTTCTGGCAGGCATCATGTCAGATACTCTGATACTGAGAAGTCCCACCACCACAGCCATTGACAGGACTTCTGCCGGTTCCCTGGCAGCCATCTGCGGAGAACTGGATATTGCAGCCTTCGGCAGAAAGATGTTCAGCACCAATAATACCCTTGCATCAAGGGATCCTGTAAAGGCTATCAATTCAGACTTTAAGGTTTATACAAAAGGTGATCTGTCAGTAGGTATCGGCCAGTGTGAAGCCACAACTCTGGATGACATTGATGAATATTCAGAAAAATATCTTGAAGCTCTGGAAGATGTCCGTCAGTCGGCCAAGCTGGACTGGGCTGTACTTATGATCACAGATGTTCTGGTGGGCAACAGCATCCTGCTGGCCACCAGTTTCAAAAGAAATGATGACCTTTCATACCAAAAGATTTCAGACTGCATATTCGATATGCCGGGAGTTGTTTCCAGGAAGAAGCAGCTGCTGCCTGAAATACTTCATGCATTGGGATTATAAAAGCATCAGGACCTGCACTTATGTGCAGGTCCCTTTTTATAACATATCAGTTGACTACTATCACCGATGCCGGGCGTATCAGTTTTCCTTTATACCTGTATCCCCTCTGAGACACCTTATATACTGTGTTTTCCGGCATATCTGCATCTGACATATGAGATATGGCTGTATGAATGCTTACGTCAAACTTCTCTCCCTTAATGCCCACCAGCTCCACATCGTTTTTCAGCAGAACAGCCTCAGCCTGGGCATATATCTTTCTGATTCCTTCCCCTAATGTGCCTTCTGCATCTGTTGAATATTCCAGTGCATAATAAAGATTATCCATTACCGGCATTATTTCCTCCAGGAGTTCTTCCGGGGTTTTGCCGGTCATGACCTCATCCACATGTTCCCTGATGTTCTCATCCGGTGCTGCAGAGGAATTTCCCTGATTATTTAAAATCACCTCGACCGGCTTTGCTGTATACTCTGCCCGCTTATTGCCGGCTTTGTCCAGAACAGTAACTGTAAGAATACCTGCCGCATCCAGATTGAATCTGATGCCCACCTGTTTCTCTTTAAGCAGTTTCGCTGTTTCCGTTCCACCGAAGGTTTTCCGGCTTATCTGACGTACAGATGAACCTGATTTTTCGTAAATTCTGATATCAAGTTCCCTGGAATTGTCATCAACATCGAAAACTTTATTATTAAATGCAGGAATAGAAGTATCACCGTTAATGATATTTGCCCATTCATGATTAACCCTTGCAAACAGATCGGAGGGTCCTGCTGTATCCAGCATCAGTATGGATTCTGTCCCCGGCATTCCTTCCATTTTCCCCAGCTGGATGCTGATTCCTTCCGTTATGGCTTCATACCCCGCCTGGTAATCCCTTATGCCGGGAATATGTTTTCTCAGAAACTCTGCTGTCTTTCTTCCGAATTCTCTTTCGCCTATGTAATACAGCCTGCCGGCTTTCAGCGTACCTGCCTTCACAATATCTGTGAACTTCTGATATTCCTCCGGATCGGATTCAGGATCCAGAAATGAACAGTACTTTTCAACAATACCATTTTCGTATCCATACAGAGAAATTTCAGAAGAGCCCTCGATACAGGTTGCCGCAAAAAACAGTTCCTCTTCAGGCTTAAATTTATAAGCAATACTCAATGCGGCCATTGAATTCTCACAGGGCATCCTCTTAATCCTGATACCCAGTCTTTCACAGGCATCCTGAAGTTTCATATGATCGATCCTCAGTGATCCCGAGGGCATGGCCACTAACAGACACCTGTCCGAACCTGCGGGAAATATAACATCAGACAGCCGGGAGATTATATCGGCAAAGTACATCACATTGCCCAGCCTTTCCTTCCTGTTTACATTATTCGTCAGACTGATCTTCTGCTGTATGTTTCCGGAACCTATACTGTAAGTAATATATGCACAATTATCTGCGATCCATAATCCGGGTGTATTCATAATGCTGTTTCTCCTTAAATCCCTAAAACAGTTTCGGGGTACATGGGCAGCATGCAGCTTAATACTCAGAAGCATGCGCCGGATTTTATCATAGCATATATCGATTCCCGAAAAAAGAACACATCACAACATTTCCATTGTGATGTGTTCTGATTAAATTTATATGATTTCGTAATTTATTATTTAGCCATAGCCTCTGCTACTGCAACTGCTACTGCTACCGTAGCACCGACCATCGGGTTGTTGCCCATGCCGATAAGTCCCATCATTTCTACGTGAGCGGGAACGGATGAAGAACCTGCGAACTGGGCATCTGAATGCATACGGCCGAGAGTATCTGTCATACCGTAAGAAGCAGGACCTGCTGCCATGTTGTCAGGATGAAGTGTACGTCCTGTGCCGCCGCCTGATGCTACTGAGAAGTACTTCTTGCCCATTTCGATGCATTCCTTCTTGTATGTACCTGCTACAGGATGCTGGAAACGTGTAGGATTGGTTGAGTTGCCTGTGATGGAAACGTCAACGCCTTCCTTATGCATGATGGCAACGCCTTCCTGAACATCGTTTGCACCGTAGCAGTTAACCTGTCCTCTTACACCGTCAGAATATTTGGTTCTTGCAACTTCCTTAAGTTCGCCTGTCTTATAATCATAATCAGTCTGAACATATGTGAAGCCGTTGATTCTTGAAATGATCTTGGCAGCATCTTTTCCGAGGCCGTTGAGAATAACACGGAGAGGTTTTACTCTTACACGATTAGCCTTTTCAGCGATACCGATGGCACCTTCTGCTGCTGCAAATGACTCGTGTCCTGCAAGGAATGCGAAGCAGTCTGTTTCTTCTTCAAGAAGCATCTTGCCCAAGTTGCCGTGTCCTAAACCAACTTTTCTCTGGTCTGCTACAGAACCCGGAATGCAGAATGCCTGAAGGCCTTCGCCTAAGGTTGCAGCGATGTCTGCTGCTCTTGTCTGGCCTTTTTTGATAGCGATGGCTGCACCTACAGTGTAAGCCCAGCATGCATTTTCAAAGCAGATCGGCTGGATAGCCTTTACCTGTGCGTAAACATCAAGACCTTTATCCTTTGTGATCTTCTCAGCTTCTTCGATTGAGGAGATTCCATAATCTGCCAGAACTGCATTGATCTGGTTAATACGTCTTTCATATGATTCAAATAATGCCATAATATTCTCCTCCTTTCTTATTCGTGTCTCGGGTCGATAAGCTTGGCTGCATCTGCAACACGGCCGTACTGGCCTTTAGCCTTTTCCCATGCTGTGTTAGGATCGTCACCCTTCTTGATGAAGTCAGTCATCTTGCCAAGGCTTACGAACTGGTAACCGATGATCTCATCGTTCTCATCAAGAGCGATCTTTGTAACATAACCCTCTGTCATCTCAAGATAACGAGGTCCTTTTGCCTTTGTTCCGTACATTGTACCAACCTGGCTTCTTAAACCTTTGCCAAGGTCTTCGAGTCCGGCACCGATAGGAAGTCCGCCTTCAGAGAAAGCAGTCTGTGTACGTCCGTAAACTATCTGAAGGAAGAGTTCCCTCATAGCTGTATTGATAGCATCGCATACAAGGTCTGTGTTAAGAGCTTCGAGAATAGTCTTGCCCGGAAGGATTTCTGCTGCCATAGCTGCAGAATGGGTCATTCCTGAACATCCGATAGTCTCTACCAGAGCCTCTTCGATGATGCCGTCTTTAACATTCAGGGTAAGTTTGCATGTGCCCTGCTGAGGTGCACACCATCCGATGCCGTGGGTAAGACCGTTAATGTCTTTAATCTCTTTGGCCCTTGTCCAGTCACCTTCCTGAGGAATTGGTGCAGGTCCATGATTAGCTCCCAGTGCAACCGGACACATCAGTTCAACTTCTTTTGAATAAATCATCTGATCCTCCTGTTTTGCTGTTTGTATATTTCAATATTTTTAAACACTGATTGAAAAAATCCTGTCAGCTGACATATTTATCTCACAAAACAACTGATTTTTAAAGTGTCCCGGATGCTAAACAGCATTATTGCCTAAAGCAGACACCTTATTATCATTCAGTTTGTGAATAATTACATATCAGCACCATTGCCAAATAAGTGTAGTAAATATTTGTGCATTTTTCAATATATTTTCAGTTCTTTCCTGTACTTCCGAAGCCTCCGGCTCCCCTGACGGTTTCCGACAGTTCGCCGCATTCTTCCCACAGGACTTTAAGAAACGGGGTAACCACCATCTGGGCTATCCTCTCCCCCGGTTCAATGGTCTGGGGCTGTTTCGACTGGTTGAAAAGCTGGACCATTATCTCTCCTCTGTAATCTGCATCTATGACTCCCACTTTATTGGAAGGTGCCAGTCCTCTCTTCACAGCCATACCGCTGCGGGCATATATGAGACCTGCATAACCCACGGGAATCTCCACCGCTATTCCCGTGTGCACCATATATGCTTCTCCCGGGCCTATGGTTACCGGCTCCTGAAGGCAGGCATAAATATCCGCCCCTGCAGAGAATTCCGTACCATATGTGGGTATGATCGCTTTGTCATTCAGTTTCTTTACTGCTATTTTTTCAGTCATTATTCTCTCCCGCCGGAAATATGTTTAACAGACAAGCTTAATGCTGACGCTATTATAACTTTTATATTTCATATTAGCAAATATGAAACATATATGATCCGGACAAAAACAGGGAGATGCAGCATATGCATCTCCCTTAGTGTATCATATTTATGCTGTAGGCAGTTTGAATGAGCTCTTGAGGGATACGATCCTGTTGAATACCAGCTTATCTTCTGTGGTATCCTTAGGATCAACAGCAAAGTATCCGTGGCGTACAAACTGGAACTTGTCCCCCGGCTTTGCTTCTGCAAGGGCCGGTTCAACATAACATTCGTTCATGACCGTGAGAGAATTCGGATTAACGTTTCTCTCCTCATCTACCAGCTGCTCATAGAGCCTTGCCTCGGTCTTTGCGGCATGACGGGCAGATACCCAGTGGATGGTGCCCTTTACCTTGCGGCCTTCAAAGCCTGAACCGGAACGGGTCTCAGGATCATAGGTTACATGAACTTCTGTCACTTTACCGGTTTCGTCCTTTGTATAATCTACGCATTTTACAAAATATGCATTCATCAGGCGTACTTCATTGCCCGGGAACAGACGGAAATACTTCCTGGGAGGTTCCTCCATAAAGTCATCCCTGTCTATGTAAAGTTCTCTGCAGAAAGGTACCTTTCTGGTTCCCATTTCCTCATTCTCCGGGTTGTTTACGGCATCAAACCATTCCACCTGATCTTCAGGATAATTGTCGATGATCAGCTTCACCGGATCAACAACTGCCATGTATCTCGGAGCCTTTGGCTTAAGGTCCTCACGGAGGCAGTACTCCAGCATGGCATAATCAGAAGAACTCTGGGCCTTGGCAACTCCTGAAAGGCTGATGAACATCTGAATGGACTCCGGTGTGAAGCCTCTTCTTCTCAGGGCAGCGATGGTGACAAGTCGGGGATCGTCCCAGCCGTCTACTACGCCCTCTGCAACCAGCTGCTTGATATATCTCTTGCCGGTGATAACACCTGTCAGATACATCTTGGCAAACTCTATCTGACGGGGCGGCTGATCAAAGCCTACATTCTGCACTACCCAGTCATATAACGGACGGTGATCTTCAAATTCCATGGTGCAGATAGAATGGGTGATGCCTTCTACAGCGTCCTCTATAGGATGTGCAAAGTCATACATTGGATAGATGCACCATTTGTCTCCTGTTCTGTGATGCTTAACGTGAGCCACTCTGTAGATAACAGGATCCCTCATGTTCATATTCGGAGAAGCCATGTCTATCTTTGCCCGGAGCACTCTTGCACCGTCTTCTATGACACCGCTCTTCATTTCTTCAAAGAGTCTCAGATTTTCCTCAACAGACCTGTTTCTGTAAGGGCTTTCCTTACCGGGCTGTTCAAAGGAGCCTCTGTATTCACGGATCTCATCTGCAGTAAGATCACATACATATGCCTTTCCGTCTTTGATAAGCTTTACAGCTCCTTCATACATTTTATCAAAATAGTCTGAAGCAAAGTAAAGCCTGTCTTCAAAATCAGCACCCAGCCATTCCACATCGGCTTTAATGGACTCAACAAATTCCACATCTTCCTTGGTCGGGTTGGTATCGTCAAAACGGAGGTTGAAGGTTCCTTCATATTCCTTTGCCAGTCCGTAGTTCAGAAGGATGGATTTTGCATGTCCGATATGAAGGTACCCGTTAGGTTCCGGGGGAAACCTGGTTTCAACATGGTCATAGCGGCCTTCAGCCAGATCCCTGTCTATTTCATTCTCTATAAAATTCCTTGATACTTTTGTTTCTTCCATAAATAATCCTCATTCAGGAGATTTTTATAAGCTCCGGAACTGCTTTGCATGCTTCTTATGATCCGGAGCCTGAAAACAAATCAGCGAGGCTGTATATCAGATATACGCCTCGCTGTTATAATCTGCTTTTAATTACTGTAAAGCGTTCTTTGCTGTTTCAGCTAAAGCTGTGAAAGCTGCCGCATCATTTACAGCGATATCAGCAAGTACTTTTCTGTTAAGGTCAGAACCTGCTAATTTCAGGCCGTGCATAAATTTGCTGTATGACAGGCCGTTCATTCTTGCTGCTGCATTGATACGTGCGATCCAGAGCTGTCTGAA
>JABUTA010000067.1 GCA_021443845.1 Parasporobacterium sp. | reverse complement strand
AATCATCCATTATTTACTGTTCTCGTTTCTTCAAACGATCGCATTCTTGAAATTTTTTTGAAATTTCAGGGATGGTTTATACTATTCAATTATCAATGTCCTGTGCTGCCTCATGTTCGCGACAGCTTTTTAATGTTACTGCATCCGGTTCCTTTTGTCAACAACTTTTTAAAATTTCTTTCGGACTTTTTCCGGCTGCTGACCGGATCCATTATGCAGTTGCCTGTGTGCCGTTTTGCGACAGCTGTGTTATAATAACGCTTGCGGTTTCATTTGTCAACAACTTTTTCTTTTTATCATTTCCCGAACCAGTGTCGACCAATACCGTCTGTCAGCCGCCGTTTCTCGGCAGATGATATGATAGCACACCATATATTTCTTTTCCAGTTGATAACCATTCTTCTTTTCCACATAATTTTATGGCCTGTCCACTTTAAAGCTCTGTATCCGGTGGATTATTCAATTTCCTGCTTTTCTCCAATAATAAATCTTTATAGGCTGCCGAATAAAAACCGACAAATCCCAGGTACTTCTCGAATCAGACTTTTTTAATTAAATATTTTCTGACTGCAGATTTATTGTAAATCAAGGGATTCGTCCCTAAAAAACAATCAGGGAGCAGGTATACCCTGTCTCCCTGAAACTGTCCTTATTCTGCAGCTGCCTTTTTGCCGGTCATCTGATTCTGTTTTACCGGCGGTCTTTGCCGGAGCATCTGCTTTTTTCAGAAGCAAGCCTCTTTCACAGCGTCCTGCCTTTTCCTATTATTATGCTTCTGCTTTCCAGCGTTCTATTTCTTCCTTTGTACCATGGACATAATGTGTGCCGTCTATCAGTGTCAGCTCACCCTTGTTGTAATCGATACCGCTGGTTGCATAATCATATTCCACTGCTATTCTGGATTTCTCCACTCTCGGGTTAGGACTCGGGATTGCTGAGAGAAGGCTCTTTGTATAGGGATGAAGAGGATTTGCAAAAATCTCTTCTGTAGTTCCTGTTTCAAGCATCCTTCCCAGATGAAGTACTCCGATCCTGTCTGATATGTACTTAACCATTGAAAGGTCATGGGCAATAAACAGATATGCGGCGCCGGTTTCCTCCTGAATGTCCTTCATAAGGTTGACCACCTGAGCCTGTATAGATACGTCCAGTGCCGAAATACATTCATCCGCAATGATAAGATCAGGATTCATGATAAGTGCTCTGGCAATCCCCACCCTCTGACGCTGTCCGCCGGAGAACTGATAAGGATATCTGTCATAATGTTCCGCTGCCAGACCTACTTTTGCCAGGATGGCATCTATATGAGCTTTTCTTTCTTCTTTATTTTTAAAGAGGTGATTAATATCCAGGCCTTCACCTATGATGTCACCTATTTTCTTACGGGGATTAAGGGATGCCATGGGATCCTGGAAAATCATCTGCATCTTTGTCCTCAGCAGTTTTGTGGTTTCCTTGTCCATTTTCCCCGTAATATCTGCTCCCTTGAAGGTTACCTTGCCGGAAGTGGGGTCATATAAACGGATGACACCTCTTCCTATGGTAGTCTTGCCTGAGCCGGACTCCCCTACCAGGCCGTAGGTTTCACCGGGATATATTTCAAAGCTTACATCATCTACAGCCTTGACCGTGTACGAGCCGGATTTGAAATACTGTTTCATATGCTCGACTTTTAATATGGGTTCTGCATTATAATTGGCCGGCATCTGATTTCGCCTCCTTTAACATTCTTGCAATACGCTTCTGAAGTTCTTCAGGCATCTTAACTTCCGGTGCTCTGGGATCAAGAAGCCATGTTGCAGCATAGTGTGTCTCGCTCACCTTGAACATAGGAGGTTCCGCAAGGGAATCCACCTTAAGGGCAAACTGGTTACGGGGAGCAAATGCATCTCCGGTAACCGCATGCAGAAGATTCGGAGGCGAGCCCGGTATGGTATACAGACGTGAATCATCTGTTTCCAGGTCAGGCATGGCTGACAGAAGGCCCCATGTATACGGATGCTTCGGTTCGTAGAAAATTTCTTCTATATTGCCTACCTCAACTATCTTGCCGGCATACATTACGTTTACATAATCCGCCACCTTGGCAACTACACCCAGGTCGTGGGTAATGTAGATAACTGAAATGCCGTGATCCTCCTGAAGTTTTTTGATAAGCTCCAGTATCTTTGCCTGAATGGTAACATCCAGTGCTGTAGTAGGTTCGTCACATATAAGCAGATCAGGATTGCAGGAAATAGCTATGGCGATAACTATTCTCTGCCTCATACCTCCTGAAAGCTGATGAGGATACTGCTTCATACGTTTGGCAGGATCGGTAATACCCACCTCGCCCAGCAGCTGAACTGCTCTTTCAGCCGCCTGCTGACGGTTGAGCCCCATATGCATGATCATACCTTCCATAAGCTGCTTGCCGATGGTCATGGTAGGGTCAAGGGATGTCATGGGATCCTGGAATATCATTGCGATCTTCTTGCCGTTGATATTTTTTCTGATCCACTTTTTATCCTTTTTGAGAATATCTATTTCCTGGGCATTTCCCTTGTCATCTTTATATCTGAAAATGATCTCACCGCTGTTGATGATTGCATTTCCCGCAAGGATGCCCATGGCGGTCTTCATAACAACTGATTTGCCGGAACCGGATTCTCCTACGACTGCAACAGTCTCTCCTCTTTCCAGGTCAATGTTTACCCCCCGGATAGCATGAACAGGTCCTGCTGAAGTAGTGAAGGTTATGTCAAGATTTCTGATCTCTAATATTTTGTCTGCCATCTTTACACCTCCTTACATATCTTCAATACGAGGAGCCAGTGCCTCGCGGAGACCATCGCCTACAAAGTTGAATGCCAGCATCAGAAATGCCAGAACCAGGATAGGAGGCAGGATCTGATACGGAAGAGTTGTGATATTATTGAAACCATCTTCAATAAGGGAACCTACTGAACACTGAGGAAGCATGATACCTACACCTACAAAGCTCAAAAATGCTTCTGTAAAGATAGCTGTAGGGATGGAGAACATCATCTGTGTAATGATAGGTCCGATGGTATTGGGGAGAACATCCTTGAAGATGATTCTTCCGCTTTTTGCACCCAATGTACGGCTGGCCATGATGTATTCCATGTTCTTGATCTTCAGCATTTCCGCACGGGCAATCTTGCTCATGCCTATCCACTCGGTAAGAAGCAGTGCCACAATAACAAGACCGATACCCTTTGTCATGAATGTTGCAAGAACGCCAACGATAACCAGTCGGGGGATGGAATTGGCAATTTCAACAAATCTCTGCATGAAACTGTCGGTTACCCCTCCGAAAAATCCGGAAATAAGACCGAAGCTCATACCTACGATCATGTCAATGAAAATAGTAACGAATGCGATAAGAAGTGATACTCTTGCTCCGTACCATACACGGGTCCACAGGTCTCGTCCCAGAGAGTCGGTTCCGAATATGAAGGTATGCTCTGCAAAGAGGTCATCATAATCTTCCCCGGTAAACAGCTTGTGAAGAGCCGGGATATGAGGCGGCATACTGCGGGCTGTTATTTCCTTACCGGTCTCTTCATCATACACTGATACTATATCACTGTATCCGTACTGGTTAAGACTGGGACCTATAAGTGCAAATATGATGATAAGTACTATTATTACAAGACCGATAACGGCTCTGGTGTTTTTGAAAAATCTTGTGCACACACCTTTCCAGAATCCCTGAGAGGCAAAGTTTCTGTCGGTGGTAATATCACGGTTAACGTCTAATACAAAGTCTTCAGCTGAAGGCACATAAGTGTTTACTGCTGCTTCTGAGACTGTCTTTTTGTTTTTTCTGCTCATGCTGCTGCCGGTGCCTCCTTTTTCTCTGCTTCTCTTCTTCTCTTTCCTTTCTTTTCCGTAACGCGGATACGTGGATCAAGAAGACAGTATACTATATCAAGTAACAGCATTATTCCGATATATAATGTTGAATACAGGATACCCAGTGCAAGTACGTAGTTATAGTCGATACCTTCGCCGGTGATAGCATCTACCATCAGCTTACCGATACCGTTGATACCGTAGATTTTTTCTACTACCAGAGCACCGGTAAGGAGGTCAACGATAAGGGGTGCGATAACCGTAACAATAGGAATAAGCGCATTCCTTAATATATGCCTTGTTACCAGCTTCGTGCCATACATGCCCTTTGACTCAGCCAGAAGTACATAATCGCTGTCCATTACTTCCACCATCTCGTTTCTTGTAAAACGGGCAACCGTACTCATGGAGAACAGTGACAATGACAATGCCGGCATGATGGATGACACAAAGAACTGCCTGTTATTGAAATAGAACGGGAATACCGGCAGCTTATATGCAAAGAAATACTGCAGGAATATCATGAATACATAGGATGGTATACAGACTCCTATGATGGACAGGACAGTACAGAACACATCCCAGAACTTCCCCCTGTTCAATGCAGCCGCTATACCCAGAACCAGACCGATGAACACGCCGAAGCAGATGGCAATACCGCCTATCTTGAAGGAATTGCCCATTGCCTTCGGAAGAACCGTTGCAATAGGTGCGCCGTTGTAAAGTGATGATCCTTTTCCGAAGCTTCCGGTTGAAACAATATTGGCTATATAATCACCGAACTGCACAAGAATAGGCTTGTCCAGTCCCATTTCCGCACGTTTCTTTTCAATCGCCTCCGCGCTCATTCGTTCAGACGGGAACGGATTGCCCGGCATGATACGTACGAGCATGAACAGCAGGAATGTGATGATAAATAACGTGACAATAGCCATGATGATTCTTTTAAATATGTACTTGGCCATTTTTCTCTCCCTGTTTTTAAGTCTAACTCTTTATTTATATACTGAGTTGAAAGACCATTAATGTATTAATGATCTTTCAGATCATAATAAATATCGTTTAACGATACTGAATATTATTAAACTGTCAGAGCGGCATTTAGCCGCTCTGACATTAAATGACATTCTTAATATCAAAACTGATACTGATTATTTGCTGAATGTAGCATTCTTGTATACTCTGTTAAGAGCTACAGGATGGAATTCAACGCCTTCAAGGCCTGCTGTAATGAGGTTTGCATTAGCCTTTGTGTAAAGAGGAGCGATAACTGCTTCCTTAAGTACCAGTTCTTCTGCCTGATAAAGTGCTGCCCACCGAGCATCGTAATCAGAAACATAAGCGCCTGCTGTGCAGTCCTTGATGATTGCATCATATTCAGGATTGCTCCAGAAACCATAGTTGTTTGCATTGCCTGTTGTCCACATACCAAGGTATGTCATAGGATCTGCATAGTCAGGTCCCCAACGTGTAAGAGCTACACAGTAATCATCGTTCTGCATCTTTTCAAGACGCTCAGCCTTTGTCATAGCCTGAAGATCGATAGTGATTCCCGGAAGAGCACCTTCAACCTGCTCCTTGATAGCCTGTGCAACCTTTGTTACTTCATCACCTTCGTTGTTGCCGTAGATCATTGTGAATGTGAAGCTGTCCTTGCCTAATTCAGCCTTAGCTGCTTCATAGAATTCCTTAGCTTTATCAACGTTGAAGCCGATGTAATCTGCGAATTTTGTCTGGTCGCCTGAGAAGTCTTCACCTGTTGTAGCAGAAGCTGCAAACTGTGGAGGAACTGCAGTATATGTGGCGATAGAGCCGTCCATTACATAGTTGTCAACGAGAGATTCTCTGTCAATAGCATTGGAAATTGCAAGTCTTAAGTTAGCATTTGCCAAAGATCCGTCGCTTGATGAATTTTCAGTCTGGCTGAATGTGAGATACCACATGTAGCCTGCACCTGTAACCTTAAGGTTTTCAGATAAAGCAGCATCGTCCTTAACAGCTGCAACCTGATCGCCGCTTACTGTAGCGATGTCAAGGTTGTTGCTCTTGAAGCCTGTAAGAGCCTGGTCAGAAGAACCAACTACCTGGTATGTGATAGAGTTAAGAGATACTCTGTCTGCATCCCAGTAATCAGGGTTCTTAACAACTGTCATGCTTGCTGCACCCGGAACATAATCATCAAGAAGGAATGCACCGTTGCATAAGAATGTATATGGGCTTGTACCGTATTCACCGTCACCGCAGCTCTCATAGAAAGCCTGGTTGATCGGATAGAATGCCGGGAAGTACATAAGTGACGGGAAGAAAGATACAGGAACTTCAAGTTCTACCTGAAGTGTCTTCTCATCGAGTGCTGTGATGCCTAATGTAGCAGGGTCAGCACCTTCGTAAAGGATAGCGTCAGCGTTCTTGATAGCACCAACTGATGTATCGAACAGGTAGTTGTACTCAAGGTTTGCTGTCATGGCCAGCTTCCATGCGAATTCGAAGTCAGCTGCTGTTACAGGTTCACCGTTTGACCACTTCGCATCTCTTAAATGGAATGTATATGTGCATCCATCTTCTGAAACATCCCATGATTCTGCAAGAGCAGGAACTGCTGCACCGTCAGCGTCCATCTGGGTAAGGCCATCGATGCAGTCAGCGATGATTTCGAATGAGTCACCGTCTGTTGCAAGGTTTGTGTCAAGAGACATTACGTTTGTTGCGAACATTACATAAATGTCACCGCCCTGATCTGCTGAAACTGATACTGCACCGAATAAAGATGCGATCATCATTACAGACAGAAGAGCTACGAGCATTTTTTTGAATTTTTTCATGTTTCTCCTCCTGAAAAATTAAACAACATTAGTTATTATTCCGACAAATCGGGAAAATAATTGTTGCTACAATAGCACGTTATCACGACAAAGTCAATAGCCATGTATACATTTACACACATATTCACTTCTGTTGTGTACACTGTTTTGCTGTCTGCTGCTCCTGTACACCTTTGCCCAAACTTTTCCGTATCAGCAGATTATCTGTGCCGGTTTTGTTCAACGGGGCTTCTCCGGGCAAACTTCTCCTCAATAGGCGGCAGATAACCGAAAAGCCGCCTGAGGCATGCCGGGCATACCTTCAGACGGTTTTGTCTTTGCTGTTTCTTCTATAATAATATGTAAGAAATAATTTATTTAAGCTTATAATTTTTCCTGCTGTCTGCCTTTGTGTCACAGTATATGCAGCGATACTCTCTTTTGTTTCTGTCAGCCAGTACGAATATATGTCGTATCTCCTGCTCTGTAGTGGTGATGCAGCGGGGATTCTTACATTTGATTATATTGACCAGTCTCTCCGGAAGCTCAATATTCCTCTTTTCCCTGCAGATACCGTCTACGATAATATTAACCGTAGCATCAGGGCTTATGAAGCTGACGATATCCAGATTGACATTGATATTGGAATCTATCTTGATGATATCCTTCTTGCCCATTTTAGCGCTGGGAACGTTTTTGATGATAGCTACCGAACAGTCAAGCTTGTCAAGTCCCAGCATATTATACAGCTGCATGGCACAGCCGGCTGTTATATGGTCTATTACTATACCGTTTTTTATAGCATCTATTTTCATGGGTTAAGCCTTTCTGTATCACACTGTAATATTAAGAAGCTTCAGGATGAGAGCCATTCGCATATACTTGCCGTACAGGGTCTGACGGAAATAGCTTGCTCTCGGATCCTCGTCCACCGCAACTGATATTTCATTAACACGGGGCAGCGGATGCATGACGATCATGTCATCCTTAGCCAGCTTCATCTTGTCGGTTGTAAGGATATAGCTGTCCTTCAGTCTTAAGTAATCCTCTTCGTTGAAGAAGCGTTCCTTCTGTACCCTGGTCATGTACAGAACGTCCAGCTGAGGCATTACATCATCCAGGGATGTGCTCTGCTCATACGGAATATTCTTTTCTTTTATATATTCGTCCTTTACAAAGCTGGGCAGTTTCAGCTCTTCAGGAGAGATCAGTACAAATTTTACGCCCTTATATCTGGAAAGTGCTTCGATAAGTGAGTGTACCGTACGCCCGAACTTAAGATCGCCGCACAGCCCCACTGTCAATCCTTCAAACCCGCCTTTCTCATGATGTATGGTAAGAAGGTCTGCCAGAGTCTGGGTCGGATGGTAATGTCCTCCGTCACCTGCGTTGATCACAGGAACATGTGAGTGGGCAGAAGCAACCAGTGGCGCTCCTTCTTTTGGATGGCGCATGGCAATGATATCGCAGTAGCCTGATACAACTGCTGCCGTATCGGATACGCTTTCTCCCTTGGCTGCAGATGAGGAATTGGCCTCTGAAAATCCCAAAACCTGTCCCCCTAAGGAAAGCATGGCTGATTCGAAACTGAGTCTCGTTCTTGTGGAAGGCTCAAAGAACAGCGTTCCCAGGATCTTATGATTGCAGGCATCCTGATATTTTACCGGATTGGCTATGATATCGTCGGCAACCTTTATGAGTTCATCAAGTTCTTCCACCGAAAAGTCGAGAATATTGATCAGATGTCTCATTTTGCGCCTCCGATCCAGCTTTCATCAGACGGGTTGTTTCTGAATGCGATAAGTCTGGCAACATCCTCCTGTCTGATGTAATTTTCTTCTGCTGCAGTCTCGGCAACTGCATCAAAATCCGTAAGGCTGATGTTCTTTACCTCTGCTGTTGCCAGCCGCTCAAGGCCTTTCTTCATGCCGTATGTAAAGATGCTTACAACGCCCAGTACTTCTGCGCCTGCTTCTCTCAGTACGTTTACTACTTCGATCACGCTGCCGCCGGTAGAAATAAGATCCTCTACTACTACTACCTTCTGTCCGGGTTCCAGCCTGCCTTCTATCTGGTTCTGACGTCCGTGATCCTTTGCGCCTGAACGTACATAACCCATAGGCATATCAAGAATATGTGCCGTGATGGCTGCGTGAGCGATTCCTGCCGTGGATGTTCCCATAAGAACCTCTGCTTCAGGATAATTTTCCTTGATAAGCTGTGCCAGACCGTTTTCCACGTGATTTCTTACTTCCGGCGCCGTAAGTGTAAGGCGGTTGTCTGTATAAACAGGACTCTTGATTCCGCTTGCCCATGTGAAGGG
>JABUTA010000066.1 GCA_021443845.1 Parasporobacterium sp. | reverse complement strand
TTTTCGGCTATCGGCAATATGCTGAAGTGAACAAAAGATTTGTGTATATATTATTAATATGCTAAAATGATTGAATTGCTGAAAGGGAATGAAATTACAATTCGTGATCTGCAGGGGGATAAACAATGAAAATTGCCATAGCAGGATGCGGAAAAGTCGGAACGGCAATTGCCGAGCAGCTGATCAAAGAGCATCATGATCTTATTATTATAGATAATAACGAAAGCCATATAGACAGAATTTCCAACTATCTCGATGTCCTTCCCGTTAACGGAGATGCAGCATCTGCAGAAGTTCTCACTGAAGCAGGAGTAGATGAATGTGAACTGCTTATAGCAGTTACTGATTCGGATGCAGCCAATATTCTGATCTGCATCATTGCAAAAAAGACAGGGGTTCCCAATACCATAGCCAGGGTAAGAAATCCGGTATATGCCAAAACCATCAACCTTATCGGTGATGATATGGGTCTTTCATTTGTTGTAAATCCGGAAAAAGATGCTGCAAAAGAAATCATGAGGAGTCTTCTGTTCAAAAGCGCAGGTCAGGTGGAGACCTTTGTACAGAGCAACAATGAAGTAATGACCTTTGTTGTAAAAGAACAGAATCCCTTATGCGGAATGCTCATTAAAAACCTGTCTAAATTTATAAAACGCAGGATCCTCATCTGTGCCATTAAAAGAGACAAGGAAATATTCATACCCAACGGCGATACCGAAATCCGTGCAAACGACACCATATCGTTTATTGCAAACAGAGCAGATGCCGTATTTTTCTTTAAAAAGATGCAGTATGAAACAGGAAAGATCAGCGATCTTACCATTATAGGCGGAGGCAGGATAGGTTATTATCTTGCTGAGATGGCCATATCCAACGGCATTCCTGTACAGATAATCGATCAGGACAGCGATCAGTGCAGCTCAATGGCGGATCTGCTGCCCGAAGCTGACATGTTCTGCGGGGACGCTACTGATATAAATGTACTCGACGAGTGCGGAGCATTGAAATCCGCAGCAGTTGTAACATGTACAGGTTCTGATGAAACGAATGTTCTGATCTCCATGTATCTGACAAATAAATGTCCCGATACCAAGGTGATCACTGAGATTACAAAATCTGATTTTGAAGAAATGCTCTACGGCATTAATCTCGGTAATGTATTTAACCCTAAATATATTGCAGCAGACAGGATCATTACATACGTAAGAGCTATGGAAGAGACTGTCGGAAATGAAGTACAGTCCCTTTGCCATGTTATAGACAACAAGGTTGAGGTTCTGGAATTCAAGATAAAAACATCCTATCCATATGTAGGGCAGCCTATCCAGTCTCTCAGCTTTAAAAAGGATATCCTTCTGGCAGGCATTACAAGGAATGGTGTTTCTTTTATCCCGGGCGGTAATGATACCCTTGAAATGGGGGATACAGTCATTGTAACTACCACAACAAAAGGAATCGGAAGATTCGGGGAGATATTTGCATAAATGAATACTAGACTTATCTGTAAGATCATCGGGGCTATTCTGATGATAGAATCGGCATTTATGATTCTTCCTCTCATAGTCGCGCTGATATACAAGGAAAATGACTGGAATTATTTCCTGATCACTATCCTCTTTGCAGGGGGAGTCGGAGCAGGAATGTTTCTGGTGAAACTTAAGAGCACCAAAATATATGCAAAGGAAGGTCTGTTTATTGTAGGCATTGCCTGGGTTGTAATGAGCCTTATCGGGGCTGTTCCTTACTTTATTTCCGGATTTCTTCCTGATTTTATCAATGCATTTTTCGAGAGCGTTTCGGGTTTTACAACATCAGGTATTACCATTGTGCCGGATGTGGAAAGTGCAAGCCATGCCATGCTGTTCTGGAGGAGTATGACCCACTGGATAGGAGGCATGGGTGTACTTATGTTCATGCTGGCTATTTCACCGATAGTAGGCGGTGCATCAATTCATCTTATGCGTGCTGAATCACCCGGCCCGACTACTGAAAAAATAACACCTAAGATCAGTCAGACTGCAAAGGTGCTGTATATCATGTATTTTGTTCTGACTGCAGTCCAGATAATAGCACTGATGATTTCAGGACTGTCGTTATTCCAGTCAACTCTCATATCATTCGGTACCCTTGCGACAGGAGGTTTCTCATATCTGAATTCCTCACTTGCGGCATTTACTGTGGCACAGCAGATTATAGTTGAGGTATTCATGCTGCTTGCCGGCATAAACTTCAGTCTTTATTTCCTGGTACTTACAGGAAAAACCAGAAAGGTCCTTAAGGATATTGAATTAAGATGGTATCTGATCATTGTATTTGCAGCGACAGCTATGATCAGTGCAAATGTGTTTTTCGCAGGAAGACAGTTTGATACTCCAGGGGAAGCCATTCATCAGTCTGTCTTTGCTGTTCTGTCGTCTCTGACTTCAACAGGCTTTTCTGCATGTGATTACAATATGTGGCCGGGTTTTTCACAGGTGCTCATTGTAATGCTCATGTTTATAGGGGGGTGCGCAGGCAGTACGGCCGGAGGCATAAAGGTATCACGTTTTGTCCTCCTTTTCAAATCCCTTAAGAATTCAATACTGGAATCTGTTAATCCCAAAAGGGTCAGATCTGTAAGATATAATGATAAAACAGTGCCCGAGCCTGTCATTAAGACAACCATGACTTATTTCGGAATAGTCTTCCTTATTCTGATAGTTTCCATGATAATTGTTTCCCTTGAACCGGGTATGGATATTTCAACGTCCCTTGCATCTGTTGCCACAACGCTGAATAATAACGGAATTGAATTGAAAAATCCTGCCGTCGGCAATCTGTGGACACTGTCATGGTGGACAAGACTGGTCTATATCATTGATATGCTGATAGGCAGACTGGAAATATTCCCGATATTTGCTCTGTTTATTTACCTGTTACAGCCTGTAAATACACTGGCAAAGAAATTAAAAAGAAAAGCAGATAACTGAGGTCATCTGCTTTCATCATCATTATTGATACTGTCACTGACTTCTTTTTTCAAAAACTTGTACAGCCACGTATATATCCACAGGATAATAGGTACGATTATGGTTGCACATATACAGGCCATGAACCAGGGTGTGGTATCGGCAGTGCCTATGATCGCAAGAACCAGGGTGGTTATATAAAGTGCTGCAAGTATGATTATGCCTGCCAGGGCGAGTATTCGCCGGCCTTTGTTATTTTTGTCCATAAGTATCTCCGTTCAGAATGGTTGATCAACAGGGACAGTATAGTTTAATTACAGTAAATTATCAACAGATATGATTTTATGATATTACAGGTCTGTTGAATCATTAATATTATTACTTCAAATACATAAATTCCAACAGGAGGTTTATATGTCGGATTATATTCTGCGAGCTACGGCCGCCAATCTTATGATCAGAGCTTTTGCCATAAAGTCAACTGAAATGGTGGAGTACGCAAGACAGCGTCATAACACAAGTCCTGTCGCAACTGCGGCTTTAGGAAGACTGCTTTCGGCAGGTGCCATGATGGGCGTGATGATGAAAGGCGAGAAGGACGTTCTTACCATCATGATGAAAGGGGACGGGCCTATAGAAGGAATCACAGTTACAGCAGATTCTCATGGAAATGTAAAAGGCTATCCGGGCAACCCCAATGTCATAATTCCATGTAATTATGCAGGCAAGCTGGATGTGGGGGCGGCTATAGGATACGGAGAGATGACTGTTATAAAGGATCTGGGTATGAAGGAACCTTATGTAAGCCAGCTCCCGCTGGGCACATCTGAGGTTGCTGAAGACCTGACCTATTATTTTGCCAAATCAGAACAGACCCCCAGCTCAGTGGCTCTGGGAGTTCTGATGAATCCGGACAATACTGTTGCCCAGGCAGGGGGATTCATTATCCAGGTAATGCCTGGCATTGCAGATGAGATAATCGACAGCCTTGAAAAGAAAATTTCCGCAATTACTTCAGTTACGGGAATGATGGAGAAGGGAATGGGACCTGAAGAAATACTCCAGGAGGTTCTGGGAGAATTCGATCTTCAGATCATCGATACTGTTCCCACACAGTTTTACTGTGACTGTTCCAAGTCAAAGGTTTCCAGAGCACTTATTGCTATGGGAAAACATGAACTCCAGAGTATAATTGACGATGGAGAAGAAATAGAAGTAAAATGCCACTTCTGCAATGAAGCATATACATATTCCGTAAAAGAAGTTGAATTTCTGCTCCAGACCGCAAGGATCAAGAGTGCGGCAAAGAAAGTTAATATCATAGGTGACGGTGCCGAGGCCATTCAGGAATTGCTGGGTGGCGATGCCGGTCAGCAGACTGAAGAATAACATTGAAAAAGCCCCTGCAATGCAGGAGCTTTTTTTGCAGAGGCGGGCCATAGGCCCACTCTTTATATTTATTCAGACTGGGTTCCTGAATAGTAGGTGATTCCGGCTGCAGGCAGGGACTCGGTTTTTGCATTTATGAGCTGTGAAACTGTAACCAGCTGATATCCGTTATCTATCAGGTATGGTACAAGCTCCTCGATAGCCGTGGCGGTTTCATCGTAAATATTGCGGAACTGGATTATATCTCCGTCCTCAACATAAGTCTTTATTCTATCGATTATAGAATCAGAATCTGTATATTCCCAGTCATGTGAATCGAAATTCCATAAAACTATGCTCATTCCGTTTGCGGCACAGGTCTCCTTAATAGTGTCTGTTACAAGACCCTGAGGTGCCCTGAACAGCAGGGGCGATATTCCGCTGGCAGACTGAATTGCAGTATTGGCTGAAATAATATCATCTGCGGTCACTTCGTCGCCGGCATGACTTTCATCATAAGTATGATTTCCCATTTCATGGCCCTCTGCAATGATACGTTTCATAATGTCAGGGTATTCAAGGGCATGCTCACCTGTCTGGAAAAATGTTGCATGGGAATTATGTTCTGCAAGGACATTAAGGATTCTTTCGGTGTAACCATTCCCGTCCGGTCCGCCGTCAAATGTAAGGGCGACCATCGGCTGCCCGGAGTCAACATCTTTGATCTGGGAGGCTTCGGTAACGGTACCTGAAAAAACATTGCTCCATTCTGAAGCTGTATCTTTGCATAATGTCCTGATGGACATATAATATGTTTCGTCTTCCGTAAGATTGCCTATGGTATAGCTGTATGTGCCGTCGGCATCGGAAACGGTGTCATTCATGGTAAATGATATGGTTACTGCATCCCTGAGATTATCATATTTTCCGTACTGAAGCTGATACTCATCACATGATCCGTTTAAGGACCAGCGGGCAGTCAGGGAATTTTTTTCAAGAGTAACAGCCGAAGGCGAGGATACAGCCTCCGGTGTTGTATAGGATTCCGCATAAGTGCCTTCTGTCTTTTCTCCGTTCTGCTTTACGGTCACTATCCTGTAGTTATAATGGGTACCGGGTGTCAGATTATTGTAGGTAATGGAATTGACTCCATCGGTTACAGTATCAATGAGTACAGGTGAACCATTATTCTCGGATCTGTAGATCTCATAGGTGAGCCGGGGATTTGAACCGGACCATTTAAGGGTCTGGGATGTATTCGTGGACTCGACAGTTATTTCACCGACATTTCCGGAATTTGAGCCGCTGATTATAAGAATAAGAACCAATACAACCGCAACAACAATTGCCGCGATACATAATGCCCGTTTAAGGACAAGACCTGTATTGGAATTATCCGTTTTTGAAGGCTTTCGGGAAGACACGGAATTTTTTCGTGTCGCTGATTTGGGTGAATCTTCTTCGGTTAAATCTTCTTCAGCAGTTTCATTATACTGTCTTTCGGTGACAGTTTCTTCCGGATGAGCATCCTCAGAATTATCAGGTTCATTGAAGCCATTAAAAAAATCATCGCTGACGCTGGACGTTTTAGTATCAGTTTCAGTATTATCGTCATTATCATATACATAGCTGATATCCAGATCCTCTTCCGGAGCTCTGTTTATAAAAGCAGCAGAGTTAATGATCACTTTCTGCATCTTAGGATGGTCAGGATCAGCCGGTCTGTAGGTTTCCTGCCGGAAAGAACGGGCTTTTTTGGCAGAACGTCCAGGAGCATCAGACACAGCTGATGCCTCTCTTAAATGTGCAAGTTTCTTAAGTTCGTGTTTATTTTCAATATCTGTCATATGAATTCTCCTGGATCCGTCATATTATTCTGAATTATCAAATGTGCAGAATCAATACAGCAAGATTAAAATATATAAGCAGTGTCAGAGCGTCTACGATAGTGGTGATAAACGGACTGGACATTACAGCGGGATCAAAACCGACTTTCTGTGCCAGCATCGGTAGTATGCACCCGATAAATTTGGCAATGACAACAGCAAAGAAAAGAGCAATGGAGACAACAGCAATGATAAGAAAGCTTGTATCAGATCCGTTGAGTATAAGCATTTTTACCATGTTGACCAATGCAAGGCTGGCACCGCACAGAATTCCGACCCGAAGTTCCTTCCAGATTACCCTGAATATATCCTTGAAATGTATGTCTTCAAGGGAAAGGGCACGGATGATGGTAACAGATGCCTGTCCTCCGCAATTGCCCCCTGTGTCCATAAGCATGGGAATGCACGCGGACAAAACAATGGAAACGGAAAGAGCATCCTCAAATCCGGTTATGATCATGCCTGTAAATGTTGCCGATACCATAAGCAGAAGAAGCCACGGAATTCTTGCCTTGAAGGTCTGCCAGACGCCGGTCTGCAGATAGGGTTTATCAACATGCCTGATAGCAGCCATTTTTTCAATATCTTCAGTTGCCTCTTCTTCCATTACATCCAGAGCATCGTCGACGGTTACGATACCTACGAGCCTGTCTTCATCGTCTACTACAGGAAGGGCAAGAAGGTCGTATTTGCTGAACATCTGGGTAACTTCTTCCTTATCGGTGTGTGTATGGGCACTGATAAGGTTTGTCTCCATAATATCAACTATTTCAGTATCTTCCTCTGACAGAAGAAGATCCTTTGCGGTAACAAGTCCCAGAAGCTTCCGGTTGTAATCTGTAACGTAGCAGGTATAGATGGTTTCCTTGTCCACACCCGTTCGTCTGATTCTGGTAAGGGCATCTGCCACGGTCATGTTTTTCTTAAGTGACACGTACTCTATGGTCATGATGGAACCTGCAGAATCATCCGGATATTTTAGTATTTTGTTGATCATTGCCCTGGTATCGGGATCTGTGCTGGAAAGGATTCTTTTTACCACGTTTGCGGGCATTTCCTCGATAATATCAACTGTATCATCAAGGTACATCTCATCCATGATCTCACGAAGCTCTGAATCCGAAAAACTTTTGATGAAATGTTCCTGCACATCACTGTCCATTTCGACAAAGGTCTCTGCAGCCAGTTCTTTAGGAAGAAGACGGAAAAGTATGGCGGACTTATCCCTTTGAAAATCGTTCAGAAAGGCAGCTATATCCACAGGATTCATTTCAACAAAAATATCACGCAGCCGCGCATATTTTTTCGCTTCAAAAAGTTCAAGGACCATATCCTCGGACAGCATTATATTATCAGCCATATGCAACCTCCTCTCTGATTTTTTCATCAAAAAATAAATCTGCATGAGCAAATCTTTCTTTATATTATAATAACCGGAAATAAAATGCAAATTATTAAGGAAAAGACAAATGCTTTAATAGATAAAAATGATTGAATTTAATATTGTTATACACTACAATGGTAAAGAAGCACAGAAGCGAAATTTATATTACAAGGAGATTATTATGGGACTCATATCAGCAGCTCTCGGCGCAGCAGGTGGTGTTTTGGCGGACACATGGAAAGAATTTTTCTATTGTGATTCTCTTGATAAAGATACATTGATGGTAAAAGGTCAGAAGAAAGTGGGAAACCGTTCTTCTAATACAAAAGGCAGTGATAATATCATCACAAACGGATCAGGAATCTGTGTTGCAGACGGACAGTGCATGATCATAGTTGATAATGGCAAGGTTGTGGACATCTGTTCAGAACCCGGTGAATATACCTATGATATGTCTTCCGAGCCGAGTCTGTTTACAGGCGGCCTTGGACAGAGCATTATGCAGACTCTTCAGACCATGGGCAAAAGAATTTCCTTTGGCGGTGATGCCGGCCATGATCAGAGAGTGTACTATTTCAATACAAAGGAAATTATCGATAATAAGTTCGGTACTCCCAATCCTGTTCCGTTCAGAATCGTTGACCAGATGAGAGGTCTGGATATTGATGTTTCCATAAGATGTTCCGGTGTATATTCTTATAAAATTGCGGACCCCGTCAAGTTTTATGCAAACGTTGCCGGTAATATTACAGATGCTTACAAGCGGTCTCAGATTGACAGCCAGCTGAAAACGGAATTTATTTCTGCACTTCAGCCGGCAATGGGTCAGCTGTCTGCACTTCAGTTAAGACCTAATGAGATAGTGACACACAACACTGAACTTGAAAATGCCATGAATCAGGCACTTACTTCAAAGTGGGCAGACCTGAGGGGTATTGTTGTAGTAAGTGTTGCTCTCGGTTCGGTTACTCTTCCTGAAGAAGACCAGGAGCTTATCAAGCAGATCCAGAAGGGTGCGGCTTTATCTAATCCTACACTTGCAGCCGGTGTTCTTGCGGGAGCTCAGGCTTCAGCCATGGAAGCTGCAGCAAATAATTCTGCAGGTGCTATGGCCGGGTTTATGGGTATGGGCATGGCAAATAATGCAGGTGCAAATATAGCAGGATTATACCAGCAGGGTGCAGCTCAGCAGCAGATGTACGGTCAGCAGCCTCAGATGAACCAGCAGCAGGTGTACGGTCAGCAGCCCCAGATGAACACTCAGCCTCAGGCAGAAGGGTCTGCACAGACACCTAAGTTCTGCTCAATGTGCGGAAATCCGCTGCAGCAGGGGGCAAGGTTCTGCGCCCAGTGCGGAGCAAAGATCCAGTAATATTTACAGGGGTGACGGATATGAGCAAGAAGATAAGAACAAAAGAAGTAGAAGAACTGTGGGAAGCTATAC
>JABUTA010000065.1 GCA_021443845.1 Parasporobacterium sp. | reverse complement strand
AAATTATTGACAGCTTTATCGAGGGTGAAGAAGTGGGACCGAATGATCTTGATCTTGCAGGACGTCTTATCGCAGGTGGTTCTGAACACAGAAAGTTTCTGAGACAGATATTTGTTGCTGTGGATATAACTGCACCTCTTTACTGGTGGAAGGAATTTGACACATATAAGATCGGAACAGTTGCCAATTCCACATCTACAATGCATAAGCTTTCAAGCAGGCCTATAACTGTAGATTGCTTTGAAATTGATGATATTGATAAGGAAGTGTTCGGTGAATACAGAATCCAGGAAATTATCGATATATGTGAGAGCCTCCGCTTAAAGTATCTTGAAACAAAGGATAAGAAATACTGGAAGGCTCTTGTCAGATGGCTTCCGGAAGGATGGCTTCAGACAAGGACTGTTACCATGAACTATGAAAATATCCGGACGATCTATCATCAGAGAAAAAATCACAAGCTCAATGAATGGTCAGGTCTTGATAAAGCCGAACTTACAAATTTCATGGAGTGGATCAGATCACTTCCGTATGCAAAGGAGTTTATAACAGACAATGAGTAACACACTTCTGGTAGTATTCATAATTTATCTTATTGTTATCAATATTGCGGGATTTGCCGTTATGGGTATCGATAAAAAAAGAGCTGTTAAGGGTCAATGGCGTATTCCTGAAAAGACGTTTTTTATCATCAGTCTGCTGGGGGGCGGCCTGGGCAGCTGGGTCGGCATGTATGTTTTCAGGCACAAGACAAAGCACTGGTATTTTGTCGTTTTCATACCGCTGATATTTATAGTGGAAACAGCTGCTGTTATTTTTCTTTTTGCTAAAGGGATACTGTGATGGCGGGAGATAAGATAAATTCGACATTATGCTATATGGAAAAGAACGGCTGTTTTCTCATGCTTTACAGGAATAAAAAGAAAAATGATCCCTGTGAGGGCAAATGGGTCGGTGTCGGAGGAAAATTCGAAAAAGATGAGACACCGGAAGAATGTCTCTTAAGAGAAGTCAGAGAAGAAACAGGGCTTGTTCTTACAGGGTATGATTTCAGGGGAATAGTTCATTTCATCTCAGACAGGTGGCCTGATGAGGATATGTATCTGTATACTTCGGATTCATTTGAAGGAAAGGATGATTTTGCCGACGGCAGCAGCTTCATCTGTGATGAAGGGGAACTGAGATGGATTCCGAAGGAAAATATTCCCGGACTGAATCTCTGGGATGGCGACAGATATTTTCTGGAACCCCTGATCAGAGGAAAAGAACGAATAGATATGACCTGCATATATGAAGGTCATAAATGCGTGGAGGTTAGATATGAAGAAATTTGTAATTGAAATGGAAGACGGCGGTAAGATGACAGGTGAATTGTACGAGGATATTGCACCTGCAACTGTTGAAAACTTTGCAAAGCTTGCATCAGAAGGATTCTATAACGGACTGAAATTCCACAGAGTCATTCCGGGATTCATGATACAGGGCGGATGTCCTAAGGGTAATGGAACAGGAGGTCCCGGATACCATATCAAGGGTGAATTTGCTTCCAACGGATTCAAAAATGACCTGAAGCACACCAGAGGCGTGCTTTCAATGGCAAGGGCAATGGATCCGGATTCTGCAGGCTCCCAGTTCTTTGTAATGGTAGCTGATGCACCACATCTGGACGGCCAGTATGCAGCTTTCGGAAAGGTTACAGAGGGAATGGAAACTGCAGATAAAATTGTTTCACAGCCCAGAAGCATGTACAATGACTGTCCTTTTGAGGATCAGATAATAAAAACTATCACCATTGCAGAGGAATAAAAATGATCAATTTCTTAAATGATTATTCAGAAGGATGCTTTCCTGAAATTATTGAAAGACTTTCAGAGATAAATTACCGCAAGACTATAGGTTACGGTACAGATGAATTCTGTGCTGCAGCAGCAGAGAAAATCAAAAAGGCATGCGGCTGCGAAGAAGCACAGGTGTATTTTATGGCAGGAGGTACCCAGACCAACCAGATGGTTGCAGATGTGCTTCTTGACAGCTTTGACGGTGTTGTGGCTGTTGAGAGCGGCCATGTCAATACTCATGAGGCCGGAGCTATTGAATATACAGGACATAAAGTGCTTACTCTGAAAGGCCATGACGGCAAGGTGGATGCAGAAGAGCTTGACAGGTATGTAACAGATTATTACAACGACGGAAGCTATGAGCATATGGTCAGGCCCGGTATGGTCTACATTTCCCATCCTACAGAAGTGGGAACATTATATACCAGACATGAGCTTGAAGAACTGAACAGAGTATGCAGGAAATACAATATGCCTTTATATCTGGATGGTGCAAGACTTGCATACGGACTTACGGCAGAAGGTACTGATGTGACCCTTGAGGACATTGCACGTCTTACGGACGTATTCTATATAGGCGGTACAAAATGCGGTACATTGTTCGGGGAGGCTATAGTGTGGACAAAAGGCAATCAGCCTTTCCGGTTCAATACCAAGGTTAAGCAGCACGGTGCGATGCTGGCCAAAGGCTGGCTGGCAGGTGAGCAGTTTGATGTTATATTCACCCCGGACGAAAAGGGCGACACTCTGTACACCAAAGGCGGAAAAAATGCCAATAAGCTGGCAGATAAACTTAAAGACGCTCTGGCCTCAAAGGGTTACCGGATGTATAACAGTTCTCCGACAAACCAGGTATTTGTGATAGTTGATAATGAAACAATGAAAAAGCTTTCCGAAAAAGCAGTTGTCGGATTTTTTGAAAAGTTCGATGACGAACATACGGTCATAAGATTTGTGACCAGCTGGGCATCTGCGGAAAGTGATATTGATGAACTTATAAATGTTCTGTGACGTTCGTTATCATATCATAGTCAGAAAGTTTACTGTATAAATTCCAGAGGTTAAGATGAAAAAAACAGCTGTAATGGATCTGTGTATGTGTGCGGCAGCTGCGGCACTTCATATTGTTCTCGAACTGTTCTGTACAATCAGGATAGGTAATGACCTGAAGATAACCCTGGCAGCACTGCCGTTCATAGTAATTGCTTTTCTGTGCGGGCCTCTTGAAGGTTTTATTACAGGCATAGTCGGTACATTGCTGAGCCAGCTTCTGACATATGGTATTACCATTACGACTCCTTTCTGGATAATACCGTATGCGGTTCAGGGACTGACTGCCGGACTGGTTTTCCGAGGATTCAAAAGAAAAGTTACCGTCCTCAATATGGCGGTCAGCGTATTTTCATCCGGATTTGCTTCCGTTGTACTGATGTGGATCGCAAGCTATCTTGACGGAGTGGTATTTTTCAAATACTGGACGCCGGAAATACTTATAGCACTTATTCCGGTAAGACTTCTTGTTTGGGTCATAATATCAGCCGCATATACCGGAATATCAATTCCGTTATGCAGGGCTCTGCTTAAATCCTGTCCTGCAGGACAGAAAAAATAAAAACAAATAATACTTTATCGAAGGAGATAATCATGAGTTACAATATCGAGACAAAATGTGTCCAGTCGGGATATTCACCGAAAAACGGTGAACCGAGACAGATGCCTATCATCCAGAGCACCACATTCAAATACAGTACCAGCGATGAAATGGGAAGGTTGTTTGATCTTGAAGCTGAAGGGTATTTCTATACAAGATTGCAGAATCCTACCAATGATATGGTAGCAGCAAAAATCTGTGATATGGAAGGCGGAGCAGCTGCAATGCTCACCAGCTCAGGTCAGGCAGCAAACTTCTTTGCAGTATTCAATATCTGTGAAGCAGGGGATCATTTTATTTCCGCAAGCAGCATTTACGGCGGTACATATAATCTGTTCGGTGTAACCATGAAAAAGATGGGGATAGAGTGCACATTTGTGGATCAGACTCTCCCATATGAGGAACTGGCAAAGTATTTCAGACCCAATACAAAATGCGTATTCGGCGAAACCCTTACCAATCCTACGGTAAATGTACTTGATTTTGAAAAATTTGCAAGGCTTGCCCATGACCATGGGGTTCCGCTTATTGTTGATAATACATTTGCAACTCCAATTAACTGCAGGCCGATAGAGCATGGCGCAGATATCGTAGTTCATTCTACTACAAAATACATGGACGGTCACGGAACTCATATAGGCGGATGCATAGTAGACAGCGGTAATTTTGACTGGATGGCTCATGCGGATAAATATCCGGGACTGTGCACACCTGATGATTCATATCATGGGATCACATATGCTGAAAAGTTCGGCAAAGGTGCATATATCACAAAAGCAACGGCACAGTTAATGAGAGATCTGGGATGTGTCCAGTCGCCTCAGAATGCTTTCTATCTGAATCTGGGTCTTGAATCCCTTGCATGCAGAGTAAGGCAGCACTGCTCAAATGCCATGAAGGTTGCCGGATATCTTAAAAATAATGACAGGGTAGCCTGGGTTAAATATCCGGGACTTGAAGATGACCCTGAGCATGCAATGGCTGAAAAATACATGCCGAACGGAACCTGCGGGGTTCTGTGTTTTGGATTAAAGGGAACCAGAGAAGAATGCAACAGATTCATGGACGGCCTGAAGCTTGCTACCATCGAAACCCATGTTGCGGATTCACATACCTGCCTTCTTCATCCTGCAAGCCATACTCATCGTCAGATGTCTGATGAACAGCTGAAAGAAGCAGGAGTAGCACCGGATCTCATTAGATTTTCATGCGGTCTGGAAAATGCAGATGACATAATAGCAGATATTGGGCAGGCTCTGGCACTTATCTGAAATAAGGAGATTATCGATGTTAAGCATGCTTGTAACAGTAGACCGGAACTGGGCTATCAGTAATGCTCACAAACCACTGATAAGCATACCCGACGATGTTAAGTTTGTAAGGGATGCCACATACGGACAGGTTATTATTGCAGGAAAACATACTTTTGAGTATTCCTTTAACAGCCGGCCTCTTCCCAACAGGACCATGATAGTCATTTCAAAGGATCCTGCATATAATGTTCCGGGTGTGATAACCGTCCAGGACACTGAAGAGGCTCTGAAAAAAGCCGAAAGCTTCGGAACCGATATATTTGTACTGGGGGGAAGAAGGCTGTATGAGGCTTATATGCCCCTTTGCAATGAGATACATGTTACCGCTGTCGATTATGAATATACAGCAGATTCTTATTTTCCCGACCTGGATAAAATGCCTGAGTGGGTCCTTGCAGATGAATCAGAGGAACAGACTCATTTTGATGTTGTATACTATTTCAGAAGATATATCAGGCGCATAGATTATAAAAGTCTCGGATAACAGAGTGGAAGGGCAATGGTAAACAGAGCATTTGTTTTAAGAATAATCAGCTTTCTCATGGTTGCAGGCCTGGTGATCGTTATCATAGTCAGCATGTCCGGCAGCAGAGGCAGCAGAAAAAGTATTGATGAAGTGTCGCCTGTGCTTATACAGCTGTTTGAGAATGACAGGACTGAGCTGAGTCCGGAACGCATGTTCAAGAAGCATTACGGTTTTAACGCTGCTGATTTTGACGGTGTTGTACTTTATTCACCAAAGTCAAATATGGATGCAGAGGAATTACTCATAGTGAAGCTTGCGGATGAAAACCAGGGGGAGGCTCTGCTGGCAGCAGCTGAGCAGCGAAGGGCAGACCAGATGAATATTTATGAGGGCTATGCTCCTGAACAGTATGACCTGTGCAAAAACGGTATAGCCGATCTGCAGGGAAACTATTTTCTGTATGTTGTTCATGAAAATGCTGCGGAAATAGACAGCAGTTTCAGAAAAGCACTGGATTAACGTATAAAAATGAAAGGACAGACAACATAAATGATTTTCAGCAGCACATTTTTTCTGTGTGTGTTCCTGCCGGTCACACTGATATTATATTATGCTGTTCCATGGAAATTCAAAAATTTCCTTCTTTTGCTGGCAAGCCTGATTTTTTATGCCTGGGGTGAACCTGTATATGTTTTCCTGATGATGTTCAGTATAGTATTCAACTATATTGCAGGCATCCAGCTGGGTGATCTGAAAAAACAGAGGAGATTCAAAACCAGAAAGTCAGTATTTCTGTTTACCCTTATAGTCAATATAGCCATGCTGTGCTTCTTCAAGTACTATGGTTTTGTTCTCAGCAATATCAATGCACTTTTCGGAACAGACATACCGGTAAGGCAGCTGTCTCTTCCCATAGGCATATCATTTTATACATTCCAGATTCTGTCTTATGTAATTGATGTGTACTGGGGTAAGGTAAATGTACAGTTTAATATTATTGATTTCGGTGCATATATTACCATGTTCCCCCAGCTTATTGCGGGACCTATCGTAAGGTATGAAGATATCAGACGACAGCTCAGGAGGAGGACCATTACTCTGGCAAAAGTATCTGATGGAGCTGCATGGTTCATACGGGGACTGGGAAAGAAAGTGCTTCTGGCGAATAATATAGGTATGCTTTATGACGCGGTGTTTGCCATACCTGCATCTGACAGACCTGTACTTACAGCCTGGCTTGGAATTATAGCTTATACATTTCAGATATATTTTGACTTTTCCGGGTATTCGGATATGGCAATAGGTCTGGGCAAAATGATGGGATTCAAATTCCTCAGAAATTTTGACTATCCTTATGTTTCTACTAGCGTTACGGAATTCTGGCGGAGATGGCATATTTCCCTGGGTACGTGGTTCAGGGAATATGTTTATATACCTCTTGGAGGAAACAGGGTAAATGCAGCCCGTCACATAAGAAATATACTTGTGGTATGGGCACTTACCGGCCTGTGGCACGGCTCGGACTGGGCTTATATACTCTGGGGTCTTTATTACGGCCTGCTGCTTCTGCTTGAAAAGTATTTTCTCGGAAAATATATCAGCAGAGCTCCGAGATTCCTGGCCCATCTGTATGCACTTGTCACAGTAATATTCGGCTGGCTGATATTTACGGCACCTTCTGTACAGGCTCTGGGACTTAATTTTTCAGCTATGTTCGGTGCACTTGGGAATGGTTTTGCAGATGGGGGAACATGGTATTATTTTGCCTCCAATCTCCTTCTTCTCATTTTGTGTATTTTATGTTCTACGCCGGTTGTATGGAGGATTTTCTGCAGGATATCCTACGAAAAAAGCAGCGCAGGCAGGATTTTTGCAGTCGTATGCTATGCACTGATATTTACCACATCCCTTGCTTATCTGGTAAATTCAACATATAATCCGTTCCTGTATTTTAAATTTTAAATTAAAACCGTGAAGAAAATTTCCAATAAGAAACAGAATTTACATAAGAATACCATAAACATTATTACCCTGGCAGTTTTTGTGATAATCATCATACTGGCAGATGTTTTTCTGATCGCCAGCCATGACAGGACATTTTCACCTAAGGAAAACCGGGTACTGCAGCAGGCTCCTGAGCTGACGGGAGACGGACTTGCTTCCGGAAAATACATGACTCAGGCAGAGGATTTTGTTGCAGACCAGTTTTTCCTGCGGGACGGATGGATATCCTATAAAATGAATGTTGATAAGATTCTGGGAAAAAAGGAATCAAACGGCATTTATCTGGGTAAAAACGGTTACCTCATCGAAGCTGCAGCAGTGCCTGATGAGAAAAACATGTCAAAAAATCTGGATGCCATCGCAGATTTCTGCAGCAGGCATGATTTTAATGCTGTCATGTCGGTAGTTCCAAATGCAGTAAGCATATGCAGTCATCTGCTGCCGGCAGGAGCCCCTGCTGCCGACCAGATGAAGTATCTGGCTGATATCAGGGAAAGATTATCCGGAGTACTTCAGTTTGCGGATGTGTCAGAAACACTGAATTCTCATAACAGGGAATATATTTATTACAAAAGCGATCATCACTGGACCAGCCTGGGAGCATATCATGCATTCAATTACATCGCACCTTATATAGGTATTGATTCACCGGTAAATGCTTACGATATTTACTGTGTAACCGACAGCTTTACGGGGACTCTTTCTTCAGCTTCAGGTGCGGCATCAGTCAGGGATGAAATAGATATATATGTTCCCAAAAGTGATGTGAGATATGTTGTTGAGTACGTAAATGAAAATGAAAAGTCAACAACCGTCTACAGATCGGAGGCTCTTGAAACAAACAGTAAGTATGATGTGTTTCTGGGAGGAAACCATCCTCTTATAAGGATCAGAACCACTGCAGGCAGAGACAGGAATCTGATGATCATAAAGGATTCTTATGCAAATGCCTTTGTGCAGTTCCTTCTGCCTTATTATGACTCCATATACATAGTGGATCCGAGATATTACAGTGATGACATAGAAAAACTGCTTTCTGAAGGCAGCATAACAGATGTTCTTTTTCTGTATAATCTTAATACATTTGTTGAAGACAATTCCATCGCAGGAGTTCTTGAAACTTTCTGATCAACTATATGAATTACATAATTTGAAAGGATTTTTTTAATATGGCTGAAAATAAAAAAGTATTATACAGTGCCATGCAGGCAACAGGAGTTCTGCATATAGGAAACTATTACGGTGCATTAAAGAACTGGATAAATCTTTCGGATGAATATGACTGCTTTTATGCTGTAGCGGATCTTCATGCCCTTACGGTACGGCAGGATCCGGCCCAGCTGAGAAAAAGTGCCAGGAATGTACTTATGATGTACATAGCTGCAGGACTTGATCCTGAAAAGAACTGTGTATATTACCAGTCAAGCGTACCCGCTCATGCAGAACTTGCATGGATACTCAACTGCTTTACATACATGGGTGAGTTATCAAGGATGACTCAGTTCAAGGATAAATCAGCAAAGCATTCTGATAATATAAATGCAGGACTTTTTACTTATCCTGTTCTTATGGCCAGTGACATCCTGCTGTATCAGGCGGATGTGGTTCCTGTTGGGATCGACCAGATGCAGCATCTGGAGATCACTAGAGATATTGCGGAGCGGTTTAACAACCTGTACGGAGATGTGTTTACAATACCGGAAGCTTATGTGGGAAAGATGGGAGCCAAGATCATGAGCCTCCAGGATCCGTCAAAGAAGATGTCCAAATCTGATGGTAATCCCAACGGAAGCAT
>JABUTA010000064.1 GCA_021443845.1 Parasporobacterium sp. | reverse complement strand
TGTAAGTGTTACACCAAATGCCTTCTGGAAGTGATAACGGCCAAAATATGATGTTGTAAATGACATAGCAAAGTTTGAAGAACCACCAAGGGCAATACCAATAATAATCAATGCTGGCCAAATTGTAACTGGTGTGCAAAGAGCATACAGAATAGAACCAATCGCAGATAAGATTATTGTTAAAACAAAAGCTTTTTTTGTTCCAAGTTTAGAGTCAATGAAACCGATGAGGAAACTGCCAGGAACAGCAAAAAGTGCGCAAGCAGCGATCATTCCTGTTGCTGCATCAGGAGTATAACCTGCTGAAAGCAGACGAGGTACAACCTGAGAGATAGAGCCTGCACCAAAGAAACCTACAAAGCCTGCAGGAATAAATACCATCCATACTTCTTTTGTAGCTAAGAGGCGTTTCAGTGTCCATGGACTGTTGGCAACAAGCATCTTTCCTTCCTCAAGTTCCTTATTTGCCATTTCACGTGTCATAGAACGATCGTTATCTGGGAAGAGACCATGTTTTTCAGGGAACTCCTTAAATGCCATAGCACCGATCACGCCAACAATCAAAGTAGCGGCGCCAAGCACAATATAAGTATAATTCAGACCAATTTTACCAATAGAATTAGCAAAAAGAACCAATCCTAATGATGGTGCCAGAGGGAATCCCATGGTTGCCCATCCAATGGCAATACCCTTTTTACGTGGAAACCAGTTATTAATAAGTGCCTGATTCGCAAGCTGTGCCCATAAAGTATAAAGGGCATAAAAAAGAATATAAGCGATCGAAAAAATAGCCAGACTACCGGTATTACCCTGAATCATGTAAGAAATACCAACTGCAATACCACAGATCAGAATTGTGAGCCTAATGTTCACCTTTCCTTTATTCATGATAAGACCCATAATAAAGATTACTGCTGTACCGACCCATCCGCCAATTGAACTTAACGAAATTACAAATGCCGGATTCCAACCGTACATCCCTTCGAACATACCCGAAGTAATATTTAAAACACTTCCACCCATACCTGTAAGGAAGAATGTCAATGCCATGTAAATAATTAAAAACCAGCCCATTTTTCCAAAATTACTGCTCGATGCTTTTACACCATTTTTCTTCTCCATAATTTTTCTCCTTAACTATTTGTGTGTATTTGCATGTATTATTTTTCTGGATCAACAATAATTACACCTTTCACTTTGCCTTCTTTTGACTCTCTCATGAATTTAATTCCACGCTCGGCCTCTTCCAAAGTAAATCTATGTGTAATAATCTTGCTCAAATCTACCTGTCCACTTGCCATCAGCTTAAATACCTGATCCCATACAAGTGGTGCCAGCCATGAGAACTTCAGTGTCTTTTCTGATTTTAAACAATCCAGTACAGGTACTGCAAGCTTATCATTTGGACCAGCCTGGCCAAAGAATACGATTGTTGAACAAGAACCTGTTACCTCTAATGAATCCTGAAGTGCTTCGATGCTTCCTGCCGCAAGGATTGCTCTCTGAGCAAGTTCTCCCCCATTTAATTCACGAACTCTTGCAGCTACATCCGCAGCATAATATTTTGAATCAGTTCTTGTATTATTGATTACAAAATCAGCACCACACTCAAGGGCCTTCTCAAGACCATAGTCTTTTCTGGCAACCACGATGACTTTTGCAGCACCGAAAGCCTTACAAAGCTGAGCCATCATAAGGCCGATACCGCCAACACCATAAATCACAACGGTCTGACCTGGTAAAATGTCAAGTCTGTTGACTGCATGTACCGCACAAGCCAGAGGCTCTGAAATTGCTGCGTATTCAAAAGGAATACTATCATCAATCTTATAAACATTCGTATACTGTGCTTTGACATATTCTGCCATCGCGCCATCAACACTTGTTCCGATGACGCCTGCATGAGAACACTCATTAAATTCACCTCTCATACAAGCAGGACATGCATTGCAGGTCTGAACCGGATTGACTGCTACATGATCTCCAACCTTGAATAAGTTTAACTGCTTTGCGACTTCTCCGACTTCAGCAACAACACCGGAAAACTCATGGCCAAGAATCAGCGGACCTTTGCCATCTGCTGTATCAAGTGGGCTCTCACCATAGTAATAAACCAGATCCGAACCACAGATACCTGTCGCCTTTACTTTGATCAGAACCTCTGTTGGCGCAATCTGAGGAATAGCCTCCTCACGATATTCCATCTTCAAAGGTTCCATGAAACGATTAACTTTCATTGTTCCTTCCATATTATAAATCCCCCTGTTATTTATTCATCTTTCTTGTTCCGCATCCCTGAAGGATCTTTCCGTCCGGGCCAAAATGCTTAAGTATTACCAATGGCTCATACTTTGAAGTATTTGTAATAGTCACGCCTTTAGCAGCTGCATCCTTACTTACAAAGAATTCATCTGCTGTTAATTCGCCATAATGAATCAATGTTGGTGATTCGCAATCATAATTTCCAAGTTTACCATGTCCCTGGATTACAAGACATCCATAGGCACATGGGTCTGTAACAATGGCAGTCTTTCCTGGATAAACCGTTAATTCCTTTGCACCCACATAATCATTGCCATAGACGATCCAATCCTGACTGCAGTTTTCATTTTCAAATTCATTTTGTGGTCTGTGGAAGAATCTCTCACGATAATCCACTGCAGTATTCAATTCCCAGTCAGCAGTCTTGAATATATTCTTCAGATCTGCCTTTTCATCTTCCGGAATATACGCACGTAAATCATCGTCATGGAAGACTTCACCATTCACAACATTTTCCCAGATGGCCATCGCATCGCTGTTCCACTGTGGCTCATAGGTACAAAGTGAACCAGGTGCATGAACAACACCTGCAGGTGTATACCAGCCTGTATCAAGTTCAATACGAAATGCTCTTGACAATTCTGTAATTCGTGTATCACAGGTTGAATAATTCTCTAATCGTTCCATGACTTCTTCTTTTGTTACTGAAGGATCAAATCCAAAATAGCTCACCGGCATGGCGCCCAGATGATTGTTGTACTGGCTTGGGAAGAAGTAATGCTCATACTTTGGTAATACACCGACCTTTTTACAAGCTTCCTCAGTATGGTGAATATGATGGAATAATGGGTTCTGGTAATCATAAAACTTTGAAAACATCGGCCATGTTCCATATTGCTCCATCAGTTCCCGGCCAATTAACTCAGCTCCAAGTTCGTCGATAAAATCCTTAAATAAAATCACATGCTCAGGATTGTCATCTACATTAACAAAACTCATACCTTCGTATTCGCCGGCACCTTTCGTTTCTACATGTGTAATTGAAGTAAACCATCTCTCAACTATGGCACCGCGATCCATACCCATTGCAAAGTAGTCATCCGGATGAAGTCTGAGTCTTCTGCCGGGACGATTAAATGGTCTTGGAACCCATGTAGGTGTCAGTTGGAGAATACCCTCATTTCTTTCGAATACCTCTCTGATCGTACTCATTAATATAATCCCCTTATGATCACCACTGTATTTATACGTTTAAATTCAGTGGTAAAAAATTAGTTTAATACGTAGTTTCGCTATTTATACGTATAAACCTTTCTGTGAATGCAGAATACCATTGTACAAAGATACTTGTCAACCTTCATCTTGCGGATACATTGAAGTTTGGTAGTTTTTCTAATTTTTATTCATCTCTGATTGTGCACTTTATACGAATAAAAAAACATTTTGTTTTCCAGACTTATATGTGTTATAGTAATCTAGAAATATAAACTTTGTGAGGTTCATTTTATGGCAAATAAACGTCCGACTATGAACGATGTTGCCAAACTGGCGGGTGTCACTCAGGCGACCGTATCATATGTCATTAATCATTCCGCTAATATATCTGAAGAAGTAAAGGAACGTGTATACGATGCCATTGACCAGTTAAATTATCGTCCAAATTATAATGCGAGAGCATTGAAGATGCAGCAATCCAACATCGTTGGTATCATTCTTCCTGACATTGTTAATCAGTACTATTCTCAGATGGTTGAGTATCTTGAGGATTTATTGATCAAAAAGAACTATCATGCCATGGTATATACTTCTTTATATAATCCAGACTATGAACGTGAGCTGATTCAAAGACTGCTTTCTCTGGATGTACATAGCATTATCGTCCTGTATCAATTTACCAATCCAGAAAACTGGTCACTTTTAAAACGTTCAGGAAAAACTGTCATTGCACTTGAAGGTGGCAGCTATTGTTCACAGATAGGCATTCCTAATCTACGTACAGACAGCTATTCCGGTGGTTATATGGCAACAAAGCATCTGCTTGATCTTGGAGCCAGAAGAATTGCTTTTATTCATCAGACTGCGGTCAACGAATCACTGCATTATCGATCCATGGGATACGTACAGGCTATGAAAGACGCTGATTTATATCAGCCGACGGATATCTACTACATAGACAATGCAAAGAACCGTTACTCAGAATGGGAACGTGTCGGCAATCTGATCTCTGAAATTAAATATGATGGTATTGTGGCCACTTCTGATCTGATTGCCATTGGTATTATCCGGCAATTATTATCCCACGGGATCAAAGTCCCTGATGATCTACACCTTGTGGGTTATGATAATGTACCTCTGGCTTCTTACTTTATTCCATCAATCACCACGATTGCTCAGCCTTTAGATGAGATCTGCAATTGTCTGGTAAATCTACTGTTCTCTGCTGAGGATGAGCGAACAGCACTGGAAACAGTCTTTATGCCAAAACTTATTATTCGAGAAACATAAAAAAACAACAAAAAGGTTTGCAATCATCACTGATTACAAACCTTTTTGTTGTTTTTAGGGAGTGTCTATGGTAAATAGGTTGCTTCCAATTTCCAGATTTCTGCTTCTTCTCTTAATCCATCCGTACCATTTTGTTCTGATAATGAGCATGCTGCGGATGCTGCTGCAAATCGCATCGCTTTTTCAATATCCATTCCTGTATATCTGCCATACAGTATACCGCTGCAGAAGGCATCTCCTGCTCCTGTATTACCCTTGATAAAGTCCTCCGGTAATTTTAAACATGGTACACATATCACTTTTTCAGTTAGACAATCAAATCCGTAGGCACATTGGGCAGTGTGAATAACAATCCACTCAGCAACGCCCATCTCATGAATTGTTTTTAATACCAATTCAACAGATTCCTCAGTTACCGGAATGCCAGTGATTGCTTCAGCCTCCAGCTCATTGATAATACAATAATCGGTATATTTCAATGCAGGCACCACCAGTTCTTTAGCTCTTGAACCATCTTCAGACACCATATCAATAGCCGTTTTCATGCCTCTTATTTTGGCCTCATGTAATATGCGGGCACCATGGGTGCCATACTCAGGATCTGCTGCATCTACCCGTTCCATAAGCAGCAGATATTCCAGTACGAATATCTCCGCCTGTATCTGTTCCCACTGAATGGCCGACAGATCGTATCGGTTACTTGCCTCCCCCTGGAAGAAGAAGGTTCTCTGTTTTGTATCCAGTGGATGAATGACATGTGTCACTGAACTCTTACCCACACGTGTCACATTATCCAAACCGATATTAGGATAAGAAGACAGGGTATTCCAAAGCATATTGCCCGCTTCATCATTACCGATAATGGCACTGACATTCACCGAAAGATCTGGATTCATCTTCGCCAGATCAAGAATCATATTGCCACTGCCACCCACATTCCAGTGGATGTCGCGAATATTGGATAAGAATCCTTCCTGTGGATAGGTATCGGTTGTATAGACAACATCTGCGATCAATGAACCGGCAACTGTTATTCCTTTTCTTTCAATAGCCATAGGTATTCCCGCCTTAATCCTGCAGACTGAAGATTCGGATGGCCTCTATAACATCCTTCTTCATCGCTTCACGTGCAATCTTAGGAATATCATGGAAGAAGACAGAATCGCCTGGCTGAACCTTATCCATCGCTTCTTTAACTGCTTTACCACCAACAAGCGCCATGTAAGTATAATAATTTACTTTACGAATGCCGTTTCTGATAGCGGTCTGGAATTCCTCTTTGGTAAGACCTGAACCACCATGCATAACAAATGGAATATCTATTTTTTCTTTAATTTTTGTAATACGATCCAAATCCAGCTGAGGCTTTACTGTGTAGATACCATGAGCGGTACCAAAAGCAATGGCAAGCGCATCCACACCGGTTTTTTCAACAAAATCTTTTGCCATATCAGGATCTGTATAAATGCTGTCTAAATCCAGCTGGCTCTGATCCTCTGCTTCCACACCATCCATACCAATATCAGATGTAATAACGTGACCCAATTCAGCCTCAACAGACACATCCACACTATGGGCAAGACGGCATACCAGTTCTGTCACCTTCACATTATCCTCATAGCTAAGTCCTGAAGCATCGATCATCACAGATGTAAATCCAAGTCGCATCGCTTCCATACAAGACTCAACGGTTGTTCCATGGTCCAGATTAAGACATACAGGAACAGAGGCATTTTTCGCATAATGAACCATAATTGGTGCAATCTCTTTTAAAGGAATCAATGGTGCATGTACTTCGGCATAATTAATGATGACACCTTTACCGGTTTCCTCTGCAGCTTCGATAATCGCCTGCAGTGCTTCGAGATTATATGCATTAAAAGCGCCAATCGCATAACCGTGTTCACAGGCATCTTTTAATACTTCATTCATTGATACAAGCATTTACGTTCTCCTCTCTAGCGGCAGAATTTTTCATTAAAGTTGTCGACAGATTCTTTGCACTGACGGATCGCATTCCATGCATCTGGCCATTCACAAAGGTCAATCGCCCACCATTCGCCGTCGTAATTTGCCTTATTTAACAATGCAGGGATCACCTGATCAAAATCAATCTTGCCTTCTCCAAAAGGTGCATGTGTACTTGTACCTGTAACATTCAATGTGCCATCTGAATCAATCAGATGTACAAAACCGATGCGATCTCCAAGCATTTCAATAAATTCGATGATACCGCCTTCAAGTTTGCCTTCTTCAAGATGACGTGCACCCATCACAGAAGACATATAACCATGACATGTATCAAAAAGGATCTTAAAGTTAGGCTCGTTAACAGCTTCATATGTCTCGAGAATATATTTTGGCTCATTGATCATGAAACCTGGTTCAAATTCCCATACAACCTGCTGGCCATACTTTGCAGCAATCTGAGAGATACGTTTAAAATTATCGACAATTTTAGCACGACACTCAGCATAACTGCTGCCTTCAGGAACGATTGGCTGTGTACCACTGTCTACACGGATTGTCTTAAATCCCATCTGATCGCAGAACTCTGCTGCTTCTTCAAAAAGCTGGATCCATGCTTCTGACTGCTGTAATGCGTCAACACTCCAAAGATCTGCTGCATAATCAGCAACGCCAAGCTGATTATCCTTCAGAAGCTTAGCTAATTCAGCTTTCTTCTCTGGTGTATTATAACGCTTTGGATTCGCATGTGGCTCGAAGCCGCCCATACTGATACCATCAAAATTTAATTTATGTAATTCTTCTACAACTGTCTTTAAATCAATAGGATTTTCTGCAAAATTTTCGCCTGTAAATGCCCAGCTACCAATAGAAATCTTTTTCATAATATACCTTCTTTCTCTACTCAACCATTAATTAAAAATCTTATTTAAGAACGGAATACCCTGTTCTGGGATAGCTTCAGGTGATTCACAAAAAGCACGCCATACGGATGCTGATTTTGCGATTTCCTTACATTCCGGTGTGAATGATTCGATGACGCAGTATTCATCATAGCCAATTTCTTTAACAGCAGCAGCGATTGCTTCCCAGTCAAAATTATCTCTACCAGGAATACCTCTGTTGTTCGCACATGTATGAAGGTGAAATACCTTCTTGCCTGCTTTACGGATAGCTGCAATCATATCTTCCTCTTCAATATTCATATGGAAGGTGTCCAAAAGAAGGCCTACGTTATCATAGCCAATGCGCTCAACCAATTCTAATCCCTGATCCACTGTATTGATAAAATCAGTTTCAAAACGGTTTAATGGCTCGATTGCTAAACGAATGCCCTTAGACTGTGCGTAAGCAGCACAAATTTTTAAATTTTCAACAGCCCAGTCCCATGCCTGAGCTTTTTCTTCTGGGGTAATCTGACGTGCTTTGCCACAGGCAGAATACATAGGACCCACGATGGTACCGCAGCCGATCTTTTCGGCCACGTCGATCATGCCCTTGATGTAATCAATTCCACCCTGGCGATACTCTGGAACATCAGAGGAAACATCTCTTGACTCGCCAAAGGCGCCACAGATTGTGGTTGTCTCCATCTGATATTCAGCTTTTGCTTTGTTGATTTCATTGACATCGATAGATTCAAAATCTTCGATACAGATTTCATATGAATCGCATCCATATTTTTTTGCTTTGGCAAAGATTTCCATAGGATTTGAGAATGGTGACTGCCAAGCGAGAGAACTTAAACCAAATTTCATAATAGAACCTCCGTAAAATTTCTTTAATCCATTTGGTTTATACGTATAAATAGCTTGAAATTATAATAGCAAACATCTCATCGTTTGTCAATCCTATTTTTTTTAAAATTTGGAAAATCATCTTGAATACAGTGTTGGATCATCTCCATAGCATAATCTTCAAATTCACTTTGATCTATTCTCTGATTAGCGACGGAGCCATCAATATCCATCAATCACGCCTGTTTGCTTCCAAAGAAGAAGCCATGGCATCCCTGAATCGTTTTAAATCAGGTATGGGCAGTAAATCCCATACTGCAAGATCCCCTTATGATTACCCACACTAATTATAATATTTTTTTCATTTCTCAAATAAACATTTGACCTGTAAATTTTATTGATTTACAGGTCAATCTGCTTTTATTCAGTACATGATGAATGTATCTGTTTCTAATTACTTGTCTGTCCGTATCCCATGATGCAAGAATAGTTCACCGGATAGCTCACCTGTCGGACAGCATCTCTGGCATTACCTTCTACTGTATAAACCATCCCATTTTCACACCTTTCAACAATTCCCACATGATCAGATGTAAATGTCAATAAATAAATGTACAAAAAGTGGAAAATAAATTTGTACAATCAAGGTC
>JABUTA010000063.1:14646-17412 GCA_021443845.1 Parasporobacterium sp. | reverse complement strand
TTAAGACTATCGCAGCTGCTGAATCAGGCGAGATCACTGACGAGGGCAAGGAAATCGTTCTGGGAACTTCTTCACTGAAGATCACTGCACCGGTAGTTTATAAAGCAGGCGAACTCACAGCTGAAGATACCGATGAGAACCAGGTTGCTTACTACGCATCAGAAGAATCTTTAGTAGATTTCGACGTTTATCAGTGGGCAAAGGCTGAGGGCGAGACACTTGAAGCTGTTGCAGCTGAAGAAGCAGCTGAATACAAGGCTGAAGCTGAAGCTCAGAAGATCGGTGACCTGACTGTCATGAAGTACAATGCAGTTGAGGAAAGCGACGGCGTTGAATATAAGACTGTGACATATATTGTTGAAGACGGCAATGATTTTGTTGAGGTAGTATTCTGGCTTGATGGTGACAATGCTGAAGAATTTGTAGCTTCAATCATCGAAACCCTGACAAAATAAGAAACAGACCATAAAAACGTAGAATACAAGCCTGCGTTTTATAAGGAAACAGACAAAAGCTGATACCCTGCCGCATGCGGCATGCAAGGGTATCAGCTTTTTCACAGAAAATTCTTTATGATATTTTCGTGCATTCATATATAATAAACAGTGGTTCCACAGGGGACATACATCCATCATAACATTACTTCAGGAGGTCCTGATAAATGAAAAGAATAACCACACTATTGCTGTGCCTGTCATTAATAATATCCTGCTGCGCCGTAACATCTGCAGCAGGAGAGGAAACATATTCAGAGAATGGTCAATCTGAACAGAACCTGTGCTCAGAAGAAATGTCAATGGAAGATGCTGTTAATGAAGATGACTCCTTTGAAATTCCCACAGAAGAAATATCTGATGACCCTGCTCAGGAAGAAATGACATCAGAGGAAACGTCTGCTGAGAACACGACATCAGAGGAGACAGACACCGAAGAAGCCCCATCAGAGGAAGCTGCTGCGGCTGAACCTGCAGTGGGAGAAGAAACAACTGAAGAAACAACTGCAGGGGCAACTGAAGCTGAAGAGGAAACGTCATCAGAAGAAACCACGCAAGAAGAGAGTTACAGTTTTACATTGGACCCTAAAAGCATAAGCATTTCATTTGACGGATATCTGCCGGATAACGATATGCTTTATGAAGGATTTGTTGAGCAGCAGCTGGGGCTCGACCGGTCCGGATATGAAGACAATGAAAAATTTGCACAGCTTTATTCTTCATCCTATGCAGGTGATACTCTGACCGGGAAGAATAAGCTGATATATGATGCATTAAAGAGCGCTGCCCATTCCGTCGCAACCGGAGTAAAAGCAGATTCGATTATCCCCATAGATATCAGCTGCTTCGGTTCAGACGGAAGCATAACAGCTGAGGAGATAGGACTTGAACCTTCAGAACTGGAACATGCATCTGCTGAAGAAATAAAAAAAGCAGTTGAAGAGTACCTGTGGTCAGACATCGACCTGAGCAGGGTATTCTGGGCACTGTATTTTGATAATTCTTTTGAATTATACTGGATGGACTTCGGCCAGAACATACATTTTCTTGGGGTGGAATGCATTAAAAACGGAAACGAGATACTGATATCCGATAATCAGGTTAACTGTGTCATCGGGGTCGGGGTAACATATGCTGCTCCGGATGTTCTTTATGTTGACGGCTGGCCGGTCTATTACATAGTGGACCGGAAATTCATAGACCAGGTCAATAGCGTAATGGTCAATGCTGCCGCTATCGTGGCAAAATACAGCGGCTGCTCAGATTATGAAAAAATAACCGGATATGCAGATGAGATCTGTGCCCTTACGGACTATGACTATGATGCTGCCAGTTACGGTTATACGGGAGATAAACAGGCCCAGCAGCTGCTGAATGTTTTCGACGGCGATCCTTCAACGAAAGTGGTATGTGAAGGCTATGCCAAGGCATTCCAGTACCTTTGTGAACTGTCATCCTTTTCTGATGGCGTCCACAGTATAATGACGCTCGGCTCACTGAATTATCAACGTCATGCCTGGAATGTTGTCACTATGGAGGATGGCCGTAATTATCTGGTGGATGTTACATGGAGCGATGAGGGAGATATCTGCACAGGGGAATATATCCTTAAGGGTGCCGCAATGACATATATTGGTAAATATTATGTTGTGGGTAAGGATTATTATTTCAATTTCGAGAGCGAATCAGCCGGCGGTGCCTTTCCCGGATCACAGTTTGTATTATCCGAAACGGATTACGGAATCGTTCCGGACGGAAGCGCAGGTGAAGGGGTGTTATGGACATTAAGGGATGACGGGAATCTGTTCATCTACGGTGAAGGGGAAATGGATGACTCAAATCCATGGCAGGAAAAAAAGGATTCGGTAACACAGATAATCATAGGTTCCGGTATCCGTAATGTATCGGATTATGCATTTAAGGATTTCGATAACCTTTGGTATGTAAATATTGCAGAAGGGGTGGAAAGTATAGGAACCGGTGCTTTCCAATCCTGTGAAACGCTCAATATGACAGATATGCCGGCCAGCATGAAAAGCATCGGAAGCTATGCCTTTGAAGGCTGTTCAAATCTGGCTTGTATGGAAATGCCGGAAGGCATTACGTGTATCGGGGATTATACATTCAGTCAATGCACTCTGATGTTTGAGGTGACACTCCCCGAAAGCCTTGAAATAATAGGAAGTCATGCTTTTTATGGCTGCACAGGACTGAGAAAAATGGAACTGCCCGATAATGTCACCGGCATCGGAGCGAATGCATTTGAGGGCTG
>JABUTA010000063.1:11400-13496 GCA_021443845.1 Parasporobacterium sp. | reverse complement strand
TAATTTCAGAACCTTCGGAATTTAGTTGTGTAATGTGGAATTTAAAAAAGTATTTTACCTCCGGGCCCATTATAGCATGCCTCAGCCCTGAAAAGCAAACATACGTTCGCATAAATGTCGCAAATTTCATGCCAAGCCCGAAGCGGGTAAAATAAAATATATGTTATCCGTGACAATTTTAATGGGCAGCAAACCGGAAAAGGTTTGCTGCCCATTGTTCATCTGCTTTTTTGACCGTCGGATTCGCCAGGCCCGCCGGATCCGTCGGATCCGCCAGATCCGCCAGGTCCACCATGTCCGCCGTGACTCTGGCCGGATGAGGAGTTGTTGGGGTTTTCAAATTCTATTCCCAGGGCATTTGAAACAGCCTCGATAATGCCGTTGGAACTGAATGTGGCTCCGCTGACCGCAGAGACGTCTGTAGTCTGGGAATCTATTATTTCAGGTATCACACCGCTTTTAGCACTGTTGAAGAATCTTGCGTCGTCCCTGCCGGAAGTGACAGTGATATCAGTGATCTTATTGTCTTTTATGGTGACATCGACAGTTATTTCACCCCGGAAACCTGTTCCGGTTCCGGAATAAACTCCGTCAGCAAGATCAAATCCACCCAGAACGTCGTTGATTGCATCAATGGTTTCAGTTTCGAAAGCTTCGGTTACAGAAGTCTCATTTTCAGCAGCTTCGGTTACGGAAGTTTCGATTTCAGCAGGTTCGGGTTCTGAGGCTTCTGCTTCGGCAGGTTCCGTATCGGCATCAGCAGCATCCGGAATGATGTCATCAGTTATGGATGCAGCTGATAAGGCATCGGCTACGGCATCCATGATTCCTTCTGAACTGAATGTAGCCCCGCTGACGGCAGAAACATCGGTTGACTGGGATTCAATAATATCCGGTATCACGGCTGCCTCAGCTTTTCTGAAAAATGATCCGTCATCTCCCTGGGACACTACTGTAATATCCGTGATCTCATCATTTTCGACAGTGACATCTACAACTATGGTGCCCCGGTATCCTATGGCTGAACCCCGATAGGTTCCGTCGGCATATTTTTTCCCGGAAACGGCTGCATCAGGCTCTGCCGCGGAAATATCCGTTGTTATATCAGTGTCTTCCGCCACGACAGGACTGTTTACTGTTTCGGGATTTTCAGCTTCTGCAGGAACACGTACATCAGAAGCCTGTTGGGAGACCACAGGTGTGGATACAGGAAGGATATTGCAAAGGGTATATACACCTGCTATGACCACTGCAGCAGCAGTTCCCGCAGCAATGGAATTGATATTGGTTTTCAGTGAACCCTTCGGGCAGCAGTCAGTGCAGTGCATGCAGTTGATGCATTCCCCGGAACGGATATCTTCCTCATGTGCGATGCTTATGCCCATGGAGCATTGCCTGTCACATTTTCCGCATTTTACGCAGGTGTCATTATCTTTTCTGATGCGGAACAGCCTGAACCGGGACAGAAGAGTAAATATCGCACCCAGCGGGCAGAGATATCTGCAGAAAAACCGCTCAAAGAAGAATGATAATACAATAATGATGATGAGAAGACCTCCACCAATGCTCAGGAGCGGTGCAATGGAGCTGTATCCTGATATCCTGGAATAAACTCCGAACACATACCAGGGGTCATTGCTGCTGCCAAGGCTGTTTCCGAGAAGCCATACAAATACTATGAGAAGCACAAGGATCAGGTATTTGACATATTTCAGGATCCGGTCAGCCTTTTTGCCTATCACAGGCCGTTTCCTTCTGAATACCAGGCCGGAAAGAAGATACAGTATATCCTCTAAAAAGCCGAAAGAGCAGAGGAATCCGCAGAAAAATCTGCCGGCAAGGATGGTAATGATCAATATCGCCGCAGCAAGGATAAGATCAGATCCGTTGGCGGCGAAGGTAAAGGAACCGCTGATCAGAGTTACGACAGTATTTTTTATTGCTGAATAAGTGATTATGAAAAGACCCGGAAACAGTATGAATGCAATCAGCTGTATAATGTGGCGGACAATCTGTATAACTGCAACCTTGTATTTTTTATGCTTCATATATTCTCCCGAAAGTATCATTAGAAATGTCCGGGACTGTTTAACAGT
>JABUTA010000063.1:9376-11382 GCA_021443845.1 Parasporobacterium sp. | reverse complement strand
TCAGGCTGATTCCCGGCATCGGTATGATAAAACCGCAAGTTAAAATTAATTTAAAACAGTGAGGCGCATTACCTGAATGCCTGATTTTCCATCCGGTGCCATTTATGTGCATATTATTCCGTCCTTTAGTTTTGCATATTCTCATCAGCTGAGGTTATCCCTTATGTAGAATCATTATAAGACACAATGGGGTCTTTGTAACTTTTTTTACGAAAGGGGGAACAGACAATGTTACGGAAACTTATCGTACTGCTGATAACGGCCGTAATGGTACTGGGATCTGCATTTTCTGCATATGCGGCACCTGAAGAAGGTGACTCGGCACAGGAACAGACCCAGAGCGGTGAATCAGCAGGAGCAGAGGGGGACTCTGAAGACGGTGAAAGCGGCGGAGAGTCTTCGGGAGGCAGTGAAGGTGAGATGATGAATGCCACCACTGCTGATATTACCACCGCACTGCCTGTACAGTACATTGTAATACCGGCAGAAGGCGAACAGAAGGAACTGGGATACGTTGAGGGTACCACAATCCTGGAAGCTGACGGATTGAAGTTCAAGGATCTTAACAGCAACGGAAGTCTCGATGCGTACGAAGACTGGAGAAAGACAGACGGGGAAAGAATCGCAGATCTGTTGTCGCAGATGACTGTTGAAGAAAAATCAGCCATGCTGTTCCAGGCAGACCTTCCGAGAGTACTGGGAGAATCCGAAGCAGACGGCCTTGAAACCATATGGAATTATATGGTCACATACGGGGCAACACATTTCCTGAACAATAACTGGAGCGGTACTCCGGATCAGATGACGCATCTGCATAACAACGTGCAGAAAATCGCTGAAGGAATGAGGCTCGGAATTCCTGCAACGATCACATCGGACAGGCAGTACAATGTGTGGGCAGGTTATACAGATACAGCCCATGATGCATTTGCCACCGCAAACGATGTGGAAATGTCATATCAGTTATGGAAGCATAATGCCGCAGAGGCAAAGGCAGTGGGCATAAATGTAGTTCTGCAGCCTTATGGCGTTGAGATAGGTGCATGGAACGGGGAAAATCCGGAATATATTGCAAAGATGATTTCTGCTGAGGTTGAGGCACTTTATTCAGAAGACCTGTATGCCTGTGTGAAGCACTTCATAACACGCGGCGGTGATTCATCTTTCTCAGCTGCCAGATCAAAAGCCGAAAATATTGAAAACTACCTGTACTGCTGGCAGGCAGCTATTGATGCCGGTGCACAGTGGATAATGACAAACGGTACCGGCGTGGGAAATCTTACAATAGATTACGATCCGGTATCCATGAGCATTTTAAGGGATACCCTCGGCTATGACGGCGTTGTTATAACAGACTGGGGAGCTATAAACACCGGTGCAAGCGGAATACTTCCTGACGGGACTGACCTGGCACAGACAAACCTTGTCGAAAGATATGGTCTTATGATATCCAACGGTGTTGACCAGATCGGAATCAATAATCTCACACTTGATGAGAGCAAGGCAGCAGGAAACTGCTACTGGATGCCGGGGATGGCACAGGCTGTTAACGAGGGCCTGCTTTCCATGGAACGTCTTGACGAAGCATGCACACGTCTTTTAAGGACAAAATTCGGACAGGGTCTTTTCGAGAATCCGTATCATGATCCCGCATATGCTCTGGAACTGGCAGCAAGTGCAGAGTATATCGCAGAACCCTGGGAGATAACAACTGTTGAAGAACTGAATGCTGCAAGAAATTCTGAGGTGGTGGAACTCGAAAGACTCCTTCAGATCGAATCCGCCGTACTTGTAAAGAATGATAATATCCTTCCTTTAAGTACAGACCAGAAAGTTTACATTGACAGCACTAATACTTCAGCATTGGATCAATACAGAGAACGTATTGCTCAGATCGCTGCGGTGGCCGACACAATGGATGCGGCAGACGTGGTCGTTGCCGATATTACACAGCTTAATGACGCAGCTGAACTGATTGTCGAAGACGCAGTAGAAGCAGGCAAAAA
>JABUTA010000063.1:0-9130 GCA_021443845.1 Parasporobacterium sp. | reverse complement strand
CAGGGTGTATCCATGGATGTAAGGATGATCCTTGAAGCCATAATGCTGAGCAGCGAGGACAGATCCACACCGAATAACTACAGCGATGCTCTGATTCCTTATGAGTTCAGCATGAGATACGGATGCCCGGGTGAATTCAGATACACGACTCTGATCGTACCGTCAGAGACAATAGAGGAAAGCTTCGAAATGCCGGGTGTTGCAGGACTTATGTTAACCAGAAGCATTACCCAGAATGTTGTCCAGAAGTCCGGTGAACCATTCACAGTTTACTGCATCGTATGGAATGATGGAGGAGATGACGTTACCACAGTCCAGGTAAAGGATGGTGAAAAGGTTGTTTACGAGAAGATCATGGCTGTCGAAGACGGAAGCTGGAGAATTGCAAAGATGGATGTAATTCTTGATGGTACAGGAGAGCACTGCATATCTGTAGGAGACATGACAGAAGCCATTACTGTAGAATAATCCCATATCTTAAGATGGATAAAAGCATATGATTTTTTACAAGACAGGAGATTTGAAAATGAAAAAGATATTATCGATTATTATAGCTGTTTTAATGTTAGGCTGTGTATTCAACGTATATACATTTGCTGGGGAAGAAGATGCTGCAGCTGAAGAAATAGCTGCAGAGAGCGAAGGTGAAGAGAGCGGAGGAGAAAGCTCAGGAGAAAGCAGCGGAGATTCGGCAGAAGAATCTGTGGATCCGGAATACGAAGCTGCACTCCAGGCAGCAATCGACGACCCCGACCATCTCACAATCTATCTTACCCGTCATGGAAGGACAATCTTCAACGAAATCGGAAGGGCTCAGGGATGGGCTGACAGTCCGCTGACAGAAGAAGGTGAAGAAAAATCATTTGCCCTTGGTGTAGGATTTGCTTCAATGGGAATAACATTTTCTAAAGTATACACCAGTGATCTGGGAAGACAGCGTGCAACAGCAAAACTGGCTCTTCTTGGAATGGGCTATGGTGAAGATGAGATCCGCATCAAAGAACTTACGAATTTCCGTGAAGTAGGCTATGGCAAGTTTGACGGCGGCTATGATTCAGAAATGTATGGTGCAGCAGCTGAATATTATGGCCTTGAGGATCAGATGGCACTTTTCGATGAAAAAGGCCTGGATGGTATATTTGATGCACTGGTAGCTCTTGATGCAGGAGAAACCGGGGCAGCAGAGACAGCAGAGCAGGTTGGTGCACGTATGGAAGAGGGTCTCAGAATAGTCGTTGAAGACCTGAAGGAATGCGGCGGAGATTCAGCATTTGTAGTTTCAAGCGGATCTGCCATCAACCTTACGGTGCAGAGACTCGGAGGCACATTAAGAGGAGGCATGGGCAACTGCAGCGTTACAAAGATCATTTACAGCAATGGTAACTTCTATTTTGAATCTGTACATGATCCTTCATATGTTGAAGCAGGAGAAGCTGTGCTGGCAGCAGAAGCAGAAGCGAAGTAACCTCGTTTCTAACGAATACATAAAAATACAGTGTCACTAAAATATTTGGCAGTGTACTTCATCAGAAGTACACTGCCAAAAAAATGTCTGCAGTACCCGCTGAGGCACTCGTCAGATCTCAACGTAAACAATTGCTGATTTCTTAAATGCGTTGACGATACGCATGATGCCGGTATACAGAAGACAGATGAAGCAGAGCCCCATGAGAATATACATGTTATTCATAAAGATCAGGGCCAGTATTGCAATGACAACTGAACATATACCTACTGCAAGGCTGAAACGCCAGTGCTTTGTACCATGCTTGCGTCCGTCAAGCGCCCGGAAAGCACGAAGGCCTCCGTTAACGGCAAATATTCCGATAAGATACAGGATAACGAATACTTTGGAGATATTATTCAGGCTTATCGCGAATATAGCCAGATCCACGAGAAATACCCCTTTGAAGAATATCCTGAGTCCATCGACCATATGTCTGGCCATTCTGAAATAAAAAATCAGCAGGCGGATTCCGGAAACCAGCAGAAGGATATCCATTACCGCAACCACAACAACGTACCCTGTTTCAGGGAGAAGGAGGATTATGAAAGCGCAGAAAAGCATCAATAATCCTATTAAACAGTCTAATACTCTTTTACCGCTGCTCATCTTTCGGGCCTCCTTTCATAAGGGTTAAAAGTCTGCTGTATTCTTTTATCCCGTGAAAACCGGATGTCTTATATTCTACCGAATAACCGGCAAGCATATTTCCGGATTTATAGATCTTATTGGTTACCATGCTTTTATGTGCCATGGCTGCAAGGAAATACTGTCCGGCATGGGTATTATCCTTGTCGGGACCGGCAGCATCCATATACTGATTTCTGTATTCATCCATATCGAAATCTGCAATACGGGCACCGGTTATTTTTTCAACCAGTGCTGCCCAGTCATCACATGGGTCCGGCTGAGGCTTTCTGAAAACTGTATCTATATCCTCTTTCCATGGGAGCACCGGATCCTCCTCATAATATCCGAGTCTGAAGGAGTCGCATTCGCCCCGGAGATATTTGAAAAGATGGATTAGCTGACAGAATGCATGGTAATAGTCAGAAGGATTGTCCTTGGTAACGCTTTCGTATTTTCCCCAGGCAGGCAGATACTTGTACCTGATGAAGCTCATATCCGGAAGGTGTCCTGCACGTCCGTGACCCAGGTTGAAGATGGAATTTTCCTTATTTGTCGGAGGAGTGCATACATATGAAGCCTTTTCTATGTTATCACCAACACTGTGAAGGAATGCGATCTTTCTCTCTGATTCCTTACCGTTTTCCTCAAGAATCTCATAAAACCAGCTGGAAGTATTGTTGATAACATAAGACGGAGTTCCCGCAAAATATGCATGAGCCCATGTGTCGGCAATTATATGGGCGGCAAGTCCTGCAGCCTGGAGGGAACCGTTGTTTTTGGCAAGCTCTGCAGTATCAGCCACCAGTGAGCCGTTAGGCTTGCAGATAAGGCGGTACTTGTTCCGGTAATTACGTGAACACTTGGGAACCTCAGCATTAAGGTCGTATGGAAGAAAATGGAATGACGACCATATACGGGTAATGTTCTGCCTGCTCAGTATGGTGTTGGGAGCATTTATCATTTCACTCTGGAGCTGGGTTGTGGCCGCAGCAACAGGTGCTCCGATGGCGCCCAGAAGCATTTCGGTGCAATGGTCTGTAAACATACAGGCATAGCAGATCTGCCGGCTTTCTTCGGCAGAGTAGCCTGCCAGAAAAGCTGCAGTATATGTTGCATAATAATGAAAGTCTTTCTGCATGTTTACACCTCCTTTACTGATGGGTTCTTTTCAAGTTTTCGCAGTTTGACAGATGCTGCAATGATATAAACCAGAGCAACATTTGAAGATAAGTCAACGAGAACCATAAGTATGGCATCTATAAGGGTTTCTGTATCAGCTGCATATGCAGAGATAGTATAAATATCGCTTACCAGTGAGGCTGCCACCATAATACCTGCCAGTACCAGATACCAGGACCGGACTTTCTTGCCCGTGCCCTGTTTTACTGCCATCAGCCCTACGACCAGGAACAGCCCTACCACGATAACGACTGTAATTAACACTGTTGTGATCAGCAGATTGAATTCAGGAGTGCCCTGATCAGGAATAAGCTTTGAAAGCCAATTGTTTTCGGCAATCCCCTGAGTGGCCAGATAAATAGTAAGTATTGACTTTATCAGGGACCATACGGCAAACAAAAGTGTGACTCTGCCGCATATAATAAGTGTGCTTTTTAGTTTTCGTTTTTTGATTTCTGAAGCCTGATTTTCCATTATATTTTCTCTTTCAATATATTCTTATGCCCCTCGCCGTATATTTCCTTTGCGCTGGAAATGATAACAAAGGCATTTTTATCCTCTTCCCTGACTATATCCTCGACAACAGGTGTGAGATTCTTGCGCATTGCGCACATGAGGACCGTTTTATCCTGCTCAGTATATGCACCCTTGCCGTTCAGATAGGTGAGACCCAGATCCACATCATTCATGATGCGTTGGCTGATGGACCGGGCATTATCGCTGATGATGAACATTACATTTTCTTCATCGGAACCGTACAGGACGAAATTCATGGCCATTCCGGAAACCGCCACTACCAGAAGGGCATAGAATACGATATTTATGTCCCTGAATACGAAGCCGGAAGCTATTACTATGACAACATCGGTTATCAGAAAGATAATACCGGTCTTTATATGTCTGTATCTCTGCCTCAGGGCTTTGACATAAATGTCTGTACCGCCTGTGGTTGCATCGAAACGGAAGACCAGTCCCAGTCCGATGCCCTGGATGATGCCGCCGGCAAGGGCAGCTACGAACATGTCATCTGTTACCGGCCCGATATATGAGAAAAGATTGGTGAATAATGATATGATGACCACAGAGTACACTGTGGAAACCATGAACCTCCATCCGAATTTTATGATTCCGAAAACCGCACCGGGGATATTCAGAAGCAGGATCAGTGTGCCGGTAGATAAGGGTATTATTCTGTTGAGAATTACCGCTATACCGGTAATACCGCCCGGAGCCAGATTGTTAGGGTCAAGAAATATGCTGATGCCTAATGCATATATGACAGAACCCAGCGTTATGAAGACATATTTGATCAGAAATCCGGAACAATGATTTTTGGCCATGTTTTAACCTCCGATCTGTATGCGACTCTGTGATTTATATACTATGCCATTGTATCACATATTAATGATGTAAAGTAAACATATTTTATGAAAATATATGCAATTAATTCCAGATTATGTCAGCCTCCTGACTGTACGGTGGTATGTGAAGGAGGATAAGACAGAAACCATGTACCCCGTGGAAGTGTTCATTCATCACTGATTGTGCAGGGGGAATGAAAAAACGGATAATCATGTACAATCGACAGGAAAATTCAGCATACTAATGTGCCGAAAGAACAATACGGGATTTTTTATTGGTTTCCCAATCCATTGACTGCAATCGGACTGTTTCTGTAAAATTTCAGCGGTTAAAAATATTGTTACAGATTTTTCTGACTGACAGGGAAGAAAAAGGAGGCATCGAACATGAGAAAACGAATAGTATCGGTATTGGCGGTGACATTAGGATCTGTAATGGTCCTGGCAGGCAGTGCGTCTGCTCTTGGCACATATGATTATGATGCACTTGGTAAAAATTCAGGTATTTTTATCAACGGAGATGAAATCATAATCGATGAGGGCAATGTCACTGTAAACGGAGAGGTTTCTTCTTCAAACGGCATTATAACCATTAACGGCGTAATGATGGAGTACAGTGAAATCGGTGACTGGACAGCCGGTTCAGCTTCCGCATCTGTGGATATGTCGGGAGACTCATCAGGTGAGAGCAGCGGAACGGAAGCTGCTGACGGTGAAGGAGATTCCTCCGGTGAGAGCAGCGCAGAGGCAGCCGGAGACAGTGACGGAACAGCAGCAGAAGACAGCGATGGAGCATCAGACGGCGGATCAGCGGCAGCAGCTGATGAAAATGCAGAGCCCGCACAGGCAGGACAGACAGGTATTGTAGTACGTGGTGATGTTGAAACCGCTCAGGTTAATATAGGCGGAGCGGAAGACGTATTTACAGCTCCGGACGGCAAGCAGTATAACTCTGTGATTATCCTCCGTGCAGATGATGCTGATACGGAGAACGCCCTTAAGCCCGGCACGACACGCAGCCTTCTTGATAATGATGTTGAGACTTATCCCGGTGTAGGACTTGCTGTTACAGGTGATAAGGTTACACTCGACAATGTTTATATCCTTACAGACGGCGCAAACCGTTCAGCATTTCTTAACAGCGAGACCATGGGACAGTATGTTGATACGGTTATTAAGGATTCAACATTCGTGACCCTCTCCGATGGCTGGATCTTCCCGTCATTCAAGTGCATATACCGTGCAGCCCGTACAGCGCTGTGCACAAGCTACGGTAGCACATGGATGTATAATACCCGTATGTATTCTGATTCCTGGGGCAACTACTCTATGGAAGGTGCAAACGGAATCGAGCACTATTATGTTATCAACGGCTATTCTGAGAGCAATGTAGGCGGATATGGTCTGTTCACACTCGGTATGGGTGAAGATTATGTTCAGGGAAACAACTATGTACGTGTTTACGGTTCAAAAATGATCTCTCCTCAGTATGGATGGATCTGTGACGACGGACCGAATGTAATCATCGGCAGCATGGCAGACATGGCTTCAGATGAGCATGCAATGGATAATTATGATGGTGAGATAACTGAAGATATGTATGTATCAGAAGGCGGCAGGAGCTTCTTCGGCGGTGCAGTAAATGCGGCAGTACTTTGCTTTGACATGGCAGCATATACTGACCTTGCAGCAGATATTACCATCAAAAATTCCGTATTTACAACAGTCGGTGAAGAACTGATCCATGAGGACGGAACTCCTGTGGGCAATCTCCTTGACCTCGATCCGAGTATCCTTCACAATGATACAATTTCAGCAGGTATGGAATATTTCGGACTTGCTTATGTAAATGGTTCTGTATTCTGGCTCCGTGGTGCAAACTCCGATCTGAAGCTGGAAAACGTTGAAATGCGTTCAGAAAACAATGTGCTCATGCATTCTACAGTGGACTATTCCAACTGGGACGGTTCAAACCTTGCAGGCCAGGCAGCAGTGGGATATAAGGTAGCAATGAAGGATATGGACGTTGAAGGCGATATCATTCATGATGATTACCAGAGAAAAATGTTCATCACTCTGGACGGAACCACTCTTGACGGTGCGATGAATTACTACACCTGTGAAGAATATGCTGCCCGTGCAGCTGCATTTATCGACAGCGAATGGGAAGCAGCAGAGGCATCCAAGGCAGCATGGGAAGCAGAAAACGGTGCTGACAGCAGCCTGATGGGCACAAAGGAAGACATCCTCGGCTGGCTTGTATATGATGAGAGCTATGACGGATCTTTAACCGGACTGGAACTGACTCTTGAAAACGGTGCTGTATGGAACGTTACCGGAGAGAGCCATCTGAGCAGTCTTACCGTAGGTGAGGGATGCACAGTAAACGGTATCATAACAGAAAATGCTGACGGAACATTCACAGTTTCTCCTGCAGCAGCAGAATAACAGAAATTAACAACGATATTCAGACAAGGTTGTGATGTATCTGCATCCGCGTATACAGGTTTCGTATACGCGGATGCATTTTTTTAATTAGACAGGGGGTTTTCCGGTCAGTAGAATGATAAATGGCAGTATAGTTGCGGACAGAAAAGCTGTCGGATAATTAATACATCACGGTAAAAATTATGATCGAAAAAATAAAACTTCTTAATAACCTGATCCAATGCAATACATTGGACGAAATAATGGTTCTGTCTTATAAGCTGCTGGGAAATCCTGCATTTGTTACTGATGTCGGGCACAGTGTTCTTGCATATACGGATGTCACGGTTGATGAGATATGGGAAAAAAACATTAAGACAGATAATCTGACCATGGAATTTATTAACGGGGACATAAGATTGAAATCCGAGCAGGAGGCAGCTTTTTCCAGTCCCGTCGCATTACGGATAAATAAAACATACAATGGTGAAAACCAGATTAAAAAAGGTCTGACATATAACGGAAAAAGGCTGGGCCTTCTTATTGTTATTGAAAAGCACAGAAAATTTGAACCGGAAGCGGTTGAAATTGTGGACCTGATAGGCAATGTCATTGCCCGGAAATTAGCTTCCAACGACGATATGCTGCTCAGACAGGAAAACAGCAAAAACACATTTTTTCTGTCATTGCTTGGGGGAAAGAAATATTCAAAGGACCAGATGTTTATTCATTCGTCGATACTTAACATTCCTGCAGATCACCGGCTGTACGTATGTGTCATAGGCAATAAGAAGGAAGCTGACGATCATGAAAGAGATACCAGTCCGCTGAATGAATTCCTGAAAAAGCTTCCGGCCTCATATCTCAGCTTCATTTACGAGAACAATGTAGTTCTTCTGCTTTCTTCTGAGGATGACGTCCAGGATTTCAGAACAGAATTCAGGGTGTTGGAAGAATATCTGAAAAAGAACCATCTTTTTGGGGGAATCAGCAACAGCTTTACTAACCTGAATGAACTGAAAGAGTATTACCTTCAGGGGCTCAGGGCACTGTCCATAGGATATAAGTTAGGTCGTACAGCTGCTTTATATCCCTTCTCCAATCTGATGCTTTATGACATATTCCAGAATATGCCTTCCGATAAGCTGTGGCATGAGCTGCATCCGAATATAATAAAGCTTCTGAGATATGATCAGGAAAACGGGACACAGCTGTGCAGGACCATGCATGCATGGCTTGACAATCATAAGAGCCAGACGAAGACATCCGAGGTTCTGTATATCCACAGAAATACCGTTAATTACAGGATTGACCAGTGTTCCCAGGTGATGGGGATAACATTGAAAAATCATGACAGTCTTTATCCTTATTATCTGTCATTATGCATCCTGGAATATCTGGGAAGGATATGATCTTAAAAGTACTGAAAGAGCATAACGGCATTGTGCTGCCGGCACAGCCGTAAGAAAAACATTATTATCCCAGAACATAGAGCAAATAACATCATTACCATATAATCATACTGTAGTAACAACCTGACAGACAGGATATGAAAGGAACACAGTATGCAGAAATATTTAGATGTATTTATTGAATCAATAGAAAAAAAAGATCCTTCCATACTTCCTATGGCACACTGGTATCTGTCAACAGAAGATGACAGACCCTGTGCAGTGTGCCATATGGCCACATGGAGACTTATAACAAAGGTCAACTATGTGGGTGTGAAAGTATTTGATGAAGAGGCAGGGTCCATTTATGCCATGCTCAACGTAACTGAAAGCGACAAGCCTGTTCTTTTATGTGTACGTATGAAGGTTGAAGACGAGAAGATTTCTGAGATCGAACTTACCTATTTCAGAGCCAGAGCAGACAGTGGTTACTGGTTCGGTGTCGACGACATGATCAAATATGCAGACTCATGGAATCAGGAAATTCCTGAAGATCAGAGGGAAAACCGCGAATTCCTGCAGCACCTGGGAGAACTTGTATATGACAATTCCATCGAAGCAGATTATGAGTCAGATTC
>JABUTA010000062.1 GCA_021443845.1 Parasporobacterium sp. | reverse complement strand
GTCGCACCCCTTGCGGGGTGCGTGGATTGAAATACTAATTACCCTTCTGATGTTCTGTCAGAAGGTCACCGTAAAAATCATATAGCAGAGACTGTTCTACAAACCTTTCCATAGCTGTGTTATATTACTACACGTCTTAAGTGTTGTCAAGTATTTTTACTTTACACTTCTTCATGCCTCAATAATGCTGGAAAAACCCCTGTTTATGTTATAAAATGAAGAAATATATGGTAAGACAAATGCAGTTTCCGTCAGAAACTGACTTTCAGTAAAGGATATCAGCTTCATGTCAAAAAACCGTTTTTATAAAAAAAGAAAAAAACGCAGGGATACTACCATCAAACCTGTCAAACGTTCTTACATCATTATTCCGGCTGTTATGGTAGTCATCCTGGCCGCTTTACTTATTCTGGTGTTTCTGCCCTCCCGCGAGGAAAAAACAGAAACCGTAAAATTTCTGGGTTCAACTGCCGCCGGGATACAATATTATGTTATGAACGACGAAGAACAGAGACTGATCCAGGCCTCTTCTCCTCTCCCCAGGGGGACCCGTGTTACTGACATGGATGAATCTTATTCAGAAAACGGTGTAGAGTATGAACTTGTCAGATACAATGATTCTATAGTTTATATTCCCGGGGAATATCTGGTCGATACAATGTCCGAGGTTATCAGAGAAACCGAAGTCTGGGTGAGAACATCCTCAACCGTTTACGAGGATAAGTCCGGTATCGGAATTGCCTCCTGGGCAAAAAAAGGAAGCTGTCTTAAGGTAGTCGGCTTTGATAAGCTCATGGAAGACGGAAGTATCAACAAATATCAGGTTTCATATACAGATTCCACCGGAGAAGATATAACCGGATGGGTTTACGGAAAGTATCTGGCAGATAATGAAGCAGATGCCCTGGCGGTAAATACATCAACATATGATATTCATAAATCCCGCACATACGGAGATACTGATCTGCACGGAGGCAGTGCCGAATCTCTTGACTGGTATCCGGTAGAAAAGCCGGAATTCGACAATAATCCCCTGCTCAGGTCAGGTTCCTTCATGTATGTTGCTATCAAAGCAGCCAAAAACATTGATACATACATTGAAATAGCAAAAAAATATAATATCAGGGGCATCGTCATCGATATAAAAGATGAATTGAATATAGCCTATGAAATGCCGGAAATCAATGAATACTCGGCACTTACAAATGACTGCGCCGTATATGGGGATGCTTCCGTTTACAGGAATGCCGTCAGAAAATGCAAGGATGCCGGTCTGTATTGTGTAGGCCGTATAGTCACATTTAAGGATACTCTTTTTGCAAAGCAGCATCCCGAGTCAAGCATAGAATCATCGATTTCAAATCTCAGGTGGCCTTCTGCCTACAGCAGGAAATGCTGGGAATACAATGTCACCATTGCATGTACAGCAGTTAAAGACTGCGGTTTTAATGAGATACAGTTCGACTACGTGCGTTTTCCTGAAGAAGCATACCAGATGTCCGAAAACGGAGATGCCGACTTCAAAAATACATATGATGAAGAAAAAGCTGAAGCAATACAGAATTTCTGTTATTACGCAAGCGATGTGCTTCATGAAAACGGCGTATATATGTCTGTAGACGTGTTCGGCGAATGTTCGAACCCTTATATTACCGCTTACGGACAGTATTACCCTGCTATCTCCCTTGTGGTTGATGCCATTTCAGCCATGCCGTATACAGACCATTACGGAAGAGAAACCGACACCTGGTCGGATCCTTACCGTACTGTATCATCCTGGGCACAGAAAACAGCTGCAAGGCAGCTTGAGATTGAAACTCCTGCAGTATCCCGCACCTGGATAACCGCATATGATGTTCCGTATTGGAATCCTGTCATCACATGCGATTCTGACTACGTCAGATCCCAGGTGCAGGCACTGACTGACAACGGTCTTGAATGTGCTTTTATCTCCTGGAACAGTGATTCAAGTGTCTCAAAATATGAACTTATCGGTTCTGCCTGGAATGCCGATCAATATACCGGTACGCCATAAGTTTCTTAAGGAGACTCACCGCATGGCAGTCTGCATTTACAATTAAACAGTTTTTCGTTTCTTAGCGGCAGTTCTGCGTCTTATGATCAGTACTGCCGTTATTATCAATACACCTATAATGCCTATGATAAAAACAGGACTTCCGGAAGATCCGGTTTTTGCCGAAACCATCGCCGAATCAAAGTGATCTGTTATGACTCTGGCATATTCGTTTCCTGCTTTATCCTTTGCAGACACAGTTATGCTGCAGTCTTTTTTGTTGTCCGGTATAATAAAACTGTAATTTTCGCCATCATTTTCATAGACAATCTGTTCATCCCCTATAAAAATACCTACTTCCGAAATTTCGGAATTATCCCTTACTATCAGGTTCATTCTGGCGTCACCGTTTTCCTCAGACACACCGCAGGACAGTATAAGAGGTTCTGTCCTGTCAACGCAGAAATTGAGTTCAGAATCCTTTACGGCACTGTTGTTTTTATTGCCTGATTCATCTACAGAGCTGAAATATACACTGTAATCACCGTCATCCTCGAAAATACTGCTGTTTATAATATATTTGTATATTTTTCTTCCTTCTGAATCTCCCACCAGCATTACTGAATAGTCTCTGCCTTTATCAAGTTCAAAGGTTTCGCCGTTTCTGGATACTGTTACGATTATGGAATCATCATCAAGATGATCCGCATTTTTCTCAAAAACAACCAGATCAGCACATTCGCTTATATATCTGCCGTTAATTTCTTCCACTTCCGTCAGATCGTATTCCGAGCCATCGGTATTATGTTTACCGGATTCAGATTCTTCCTCCTCTGCTTCTGCTTCACCTGAGGTTTCCGACTCATCCGGGCTTTCGGATTCTTTTTTGCTTTCCGGATTATCTGCAGCTCCATCTGATGTATTTACGGTCTGCTTCTGAACAGAAGTTTCTGTTCTGACTCCCTGGTTATATCCCGAATATACAGGGGTAGCTGAAGTTCCCTGATTATAATAGTAATAATAATTATACTGAGGATATGTATCACGGTTTTCTACCGCTCCGGATGGTGCTGTACTGTCGGCTGCCCGGTCGGTTTCCTGAGCTGGCTCAGTACCAGGCTCAGTTATTGGCTCTGTCTCAGGCTCCAAAGGCTGCTGCAGCTCAGGCTCCAAAGGCTGTTCGTTTTCCGAATCTACAGGCTGTATCGGTCCCGGCTCTTGAGGCTGTTCCTGCACATTTTCTGCTGCAGCTTCTGCCAGCTGTTCAGTCGCTGACTCAGGCTGCCCATCTTCCTCAGATTTCTCAGGCTGTTCTTCTCCCGTCTCCGGCTGCCGGGGCTCCTCCGGTTCCTGCAGCCGTTCTTCTCCCGTCTCCGGCTGCTGCAGCTCCTCCGGTTTCTCCGGCTGTTCTTCTACCGTTTCCGGCAGTTGCGGCTCTTCCGGTTCCTGCGTCCCTTCATCTTCCGACTTTGAAAGCTGTGCATCCTCCGGTTCCTGCGGCCCTTCACCTTCTGACTCTGAAGGCTGTTCATTCCGCGGCTCTTCAGCATCTGCATACCCTTCGTCAGGTTCTTCTCCCGGATTCTGCTGATACTCTGCGCCTTCGGTGTCCCTGATTGTACTGCTTTCCGTCTCACATTCTTCCGGCAAATCCGGCATAACTTCCTGAAGCACATAATATGACTTGCCGTCAGAATAAATGTTTCCGTCAATATCATAATATGACAGCTCTACATCAGCGTAGCTGTATGCAGGAATATCCACAACCGCACTCATATCTGTGACAATGCCCTCTGCTGTTCCTGTAATATCCCAGCCCTCGGCCATAAGGACTCCTCCTGACTCCGCATCATTCACATAAACAGGAGAACTGCTGAAATATTCTACTCCGTCTGCCGTAATATGGTATTCGGCTCTGGATATTCCAGAATCAGGATTTCTGATAAACAGATCCAGTTTAAGTTTTCCATATTCATCAGTCATCAGATGGACATCATCAATATATGCCGCATTTGCAGGACTGATTCGTATATTGCTGCCTGTGACAGCTGCGGCACCTTCAGGAGCAGCAAAAGTACATCCTCCTGCCAGCAGGCACATAACCGTAATACCCCCTGCTGCCTCAGCTGCTTTTTTCAATAAATGTCTGTACATCAATTAATTGTTTCCTCCTTTCATAATCTCATTTTCATAAGCATCATCTACAGAGGATACTGCGTAAACAGCACAGTCAAGAATGCTCTTTTTCAGATCATCCTCCTGTGGGGAAAGAGTTTCCGCAGTCATTACCGCACCTATTGCATCATTGAGAAGATTTTTCAGTTCTTTATATTCTATTCCGTCTCTCCGGTATTTTCTGGCATAGGATCTTACAGAATCCACCACAAGCTTCCATACATTCAGCCTTATAAGTTCCGGCTCATTGCCTTTACTGATATCCTGTGCAATTTCCGCCAGTCCTTTAAAATGTTCTTTGTACATTCCGCTGTCTTCGGATTCCGTGACTCTTATGGGCATATCCCGACAGAATCTGCCCAACTTCGCAAGGGTCCCCGCCAGACTGTTATAATCTGATGACAATTCAAACCATGGAACCGATGCTGACATTCCTTCATATCCGTCATTACCGTACTCATAGTAAAACCAATAAAGCTTTCCTATTTCGTATGCCAGGGCATCAAATCCATCCTGTTCACGCAGTTCATCAAGATAAGGCATGATACAGCTCATGAGTTTTTCTTCCTCTTCAGCAGTAAAGCAGACATCCTGCTTCATTTCAGCTGTCATTTCCAGATATGAATCAATGCCTGCCCCAGGTTTTCCGGCCCGAAGGGCTGTTGCCGCCGCCGCTGCAAGTACACATATGACTGCCGCAACCCCAAGAAGTACCCCGGCCAGATTTACTCCGTGTCCTGAGCCTTCCGATGAAGATTTCCGGAGGTGTTCAAGTGCATCCTTAAGCTCTTCAGCAGTCTGGAATCTGTCATCAGGATCCTGTTCCGTACATTTTTCAATAATGTGCTTCAGCCCCGGCGATACTGTCCGCATGTAATCTGACAGATACTTAAGAGTACTGCCCAGTCCGTAAATATCAGTCCGTGCATCAGTCTGGGCTCCGTAATCCTCATATTGCTCCGGTGCCGCATATTTTTCCGTCCCCAGATAGCCCGTATCAGCAGCTGCATCAGGTTTATATATCCTGGCAATGCCGAAATCTATAAGCCTCACATGTCCCTGTGGTGATACAATGATATTCTCAGGTTTGATATCCCTGTATATTACCGGGTTCTTCCGACCATGCAGATATGCCAGCACATCCGCAATCTGGGCAGCCAGATCCGCTGCCTCTTCTTCAGTTACTGTTCCTTTCATCTCTGCGGTTTCCCTCAGTGAAACACCCCTGACATAATCTTCGACAATATACAGAAACTCATCATCCTCGGAAATATCCACTATCCTTACAATGGAGGGATGATCCAGGCTTTTTATTATTCCCGCCTCACGAAGGGCAGCCTGAACAGAGAGCCTGTTCTCACTCCCGTCTGTAAATTTAGGGACTTCTTTTACCACCCACACCTTTCCGATGCGGATGTCTGCTGCAAGATAGACCCTGGACATGCCTCCTTTGTCCAGCAGATCAGTGATCCTGTATCTGCCGTCAACAATCTGACCAATCTGTGCCATCAGCCAATATCCTCTGTATTTTATTTTCTTCGTGAAGATTCTCCCCGGAAATCGGGTACCCTGATATCCAGGTCTGAAATATATCAGAATTTCTGTAATACAGCAACAGGATTTTCTGTATACTTATCCACAATTTTCGGTGTAAATAGTGTGAATAGTTTTCATTTATCAACAGTTATGTTATAATACAGACCTGTTTGATTCCGGTACCTGTGACATTCTGCACCTTGTGCCGGCAGATTACCCGTATTTTTCATATTTTCAGGAGAAATGTTTTGAGAAGACTATTACCGGCTATTCTTAGCCTTATACTTATATTCGGCTGTGCTTCATATCTGTTTCTGAACCATAAAAAGGCTGAACCCGAACCCGAACGCTCTGCTGCTTATATTGCATCAGCTGACACATCCGTAATGATATACTATCGGGAAGACAAGCTGCTTTATGAATACATGGAGCTTATAAGGGGCACCGAAGTAACCGACAGAAATATCGAAATTGAAGTGAATGACGGCGAATTCATGTTCACCCAGATAGAGCTTGACGGTCATGTGGACAATGAGGGCAATCCTGCAGTCTATTACATACCCTCAGACGCCCTCAGAGACAGTGTTGATGATGTTGTCCTGGAAAAAACCCGCTATGTCAGAACCCCTGTCACTGTATATGCAGACCCTGACAGCTGCCGTATTTCTTCCTTCCTTAAAAAGGGTACGGAACTGAATATCACCGGCTATGCCGGACTCCGTGAAGACGGCACCGTAGAAATGTACAGGGTCGGAAATGAAGGCAGCGAAGGTTACGTATACAGCAAATATCTTACCACCGATGAGGATTCTGCATATGCCGACTATACCCAGACAGCCTCTGTGCATGCCGGCCGTGAATATACCTTTGATCTTTACGGAGGGCATACCGAGAACCTGGACTGGTATCCTGTAGATAAGCCTCAGCTGGCGTCAGGTCCCGTACTTGATGATGCAAGGGCAATGTACATTTCAGCTTATGCCCTCAATCCTGATTACATACAGGATTATATTGATCTTGCACTGGCTTCAGGTGTAAATGCAATGGTAGTTGATATTAAGGACGGTGTTCTTGCCTATACATCCGATACCGCTTCTTCCCTGTCTCCTTCATCCTATGCATCTGCTCTTTATACAGATGAAACCTTCGGCAGCTCCATCCGTATGATCCAGGATGCCGGTTTGTATGTCATCGGCCGTATAGTGGTGTTTAATGACAGCAATTATGCAGCTGACCATCCGGAAGAATGCATAGTATCCGATGTGACAGACCAGCTATGGCCTTCCGCATACAGCAGGAACTGCTGGTATTATAACGCAGCCCTGGCTGTGGAATCCGTTGAAAAATTCGGTTTCAATGAAATACAGTTTGACTATGTACGTTTCCCGGAAACCGCATATGAAATGTCCGAATCGGAAAGCACAGATTCCAGGAATACCTACAACGAGGAAAAAGCCCAGGCAATACAGAATTTCTGTTTCTATGTATGCGATAAAGTTCATGAAGCCGGAGCCTATGTATCTATTGACGTTTTCGGAGAATGTGTTGAACAGTATGTTACCGCGTACGGTCAGTACTGGCCTGCCATTTCCAATGTTGCGGATGTAATCAGCGGTATGCCTTATACGGATCACTTCGGTTCGGAAAAGGATACCTGGTCCCATCCTTATACCACTGTATATGAATGGGCTGTGAAAGCAGCACTGCGCCAGACAGAGATAAAAACTCCTGCCATAGTAAGAACCTGGATAACCGGCTACGATACACCTAACTGGAATCCTTATATGACCTATGGTTCCGCCCAGCTTATTGACCAGGCCCAGGCTCTGGTTGATTCAGGGCTTACCGGAGGCTTCATCCCATGGCACGGCAGTTCTGATTATTATAAATACAGCTCTTACTCAGATGTATGGTCATACAACTACCAGCGGGAGCAGTCGATACGCTGACAGCTGACCATTAACCTCGCAGCATTAAAACAGCACCGTTTTCATCAAAATGATTACGGTGCTGTTTTTATATGTAATTTATATCTGGTTTTAAATATTACTCAATGGGATTACCTTCTGAATCAAAGAGCGGAAGCTTTTCCAGGAAGATTAAATCATCTCGTTCTTTTGCCGGGCCTTCAACCAGAATGGCCATTCTGCCCACAACTATACCCCCGGCCTGATCAACAAGTTTCTCGACTGCCCGGATAGATTCTCCCGTAGAGATTACATCGTCCATGATAAGAATCCGTTTGCCCTTCATCTTTGCAGCATCAACGCTGTCCATATAAAGCTTCTGAACTGCAGCTGTGGTGATGGATTTAACCTCTACTCCGAAAACATCTCTCATATACAGTTTTACTGCTTTTCTGGCAAGCAAATAGTCATTGCGTCCGCTCTGCTTTGCCATTTCATGTATAAGCGGTATTGCCTTTGCTTCCGGTGCCAGCATATAGTCAAACTCCGGAGCCTTTTCAAGCAGTGCTTTTGCACATGCACATGTAAGTTCAACATCTCCGAAAATAACAAAGCCTGCAATAACCAGATCATCTGATGCCTTGCAGAGAGGCAGGTCTCTTTCACATCCTGCTATGTTCATATGATAAGTTGTCTTCATCTTCATTCCCCCCCATATAAATATCACCGGAAACGGAATATGTTCCCGGTGATAATAAAATTAACAGATTTATGCGTTCTTCTCAAGTGCTTCCACAGCATTAACCGCATCGGAAATATAATTATTTCTGATCATTTCAAATCTGCCCTCGTCTGCAAGCTTTGCATTGGCAGGATCAATGGGCATCTTTCCCAATACAGAAAGGCCTGTCTCTGCTGCCACTTCGTCTATACGGCTTTCTCCGAATACACTTATATGCTTTCCGCAGTCAGGACATGCAATATATGAATAGTTCTCGACAATGCCCAGCACCGGGATATTCATCTGCTCTGCCATAAAATATGACTTCTTAACTATCATATTAACAAGGCTCTGAGGTGATGTAACAATGATAACTCCTTCAACAGGAATGGACTGGAACACAGTCAGAGGAATGTCTCCTGTTCCCGGAGGCATGTCCACAAGAAGATAATCCAGTTCGCCCCAGATAACATCTGTCCAGAACTGTTTTACAACGCCTGCCAGTACAGGTCCTCTCCAGATAACAGGAGTGGTATCGTCTTCGAGAAGCATGTTGATGGACATGATCTTGATGCCCTTAGATGTTACTGCAGGATAGATGCCGTTCTGATCACCTTCCGCATCCTGGTCGATCCCGAACATCTTCTGTATGGAAGGGCCTGTAATGTCTGCGTCCAGTATACCTACCTTATATCCTTTTTCAGCAAGCTCCACAGCCAGGCTGCCTGTTACGAAGGACTTGCCTACACCGCCCTTGCCGCTTACAACACCTATTACGTGCTTTATG
>JABUTA010000061.1:11153-16419 GCA_021443845.1 Parasporobacterium sp. | reverse complement strand
GCAGGCCTCAGGCTCTTCTATAAGGTCGCACAGGGCATTGTCAAAGCCCTCAATGGCATGCATCCTCTCGAAGGGTCCGTTGATGACCATGCACATGTTGAATTTGTCATGATTGTCAAAAATGCTGTGGCCATCCTGGAAAGGAACCAATATTCCTTCAGTAACCAAAGTTCTGAAATCAGTCCTGCCGTCTGTCTCATGCTGTACCTTCCAATCTATTGCATTAAGATCCGGGAACTGTACCTTCTTCCAGTCGGTGATGCTGTCTATAAGATGGTTCTGGGTGGTCATGGGCGCAGATGCCTTTGCTTCGTATTTCCATTCAACTCCGAAGCCGTCCTTACCTATGCCGTGGGCACAGAATCGTTCCATGGACGGATTAGCCTGGAAAAGGTTGACATCCGTGAACATGGACGGCATGTAAAAGGGTGTCTTGTGCTGATATGCCAGCATTATGTTTTCTATTGGTCTGATCTTCATTTCAGGTCCCATAAATGTCCTCCTTGCTTTTGAATTGCATTGTTTATCTATGGCAGTTATATAATCCGAATTCCCGGATGTGTACCTGTCATTTATCCGCCTGCACTCCCATCATCTGTGCAAATGGCGGTATATCCATGTTCTTGTTGTCAAAGAATCCCGGATCCGTAAGTACTCTGTCCTGAATTTCCGGTATCATCAGCTTGAGGAGCCACTCCTCAGCCATTTCCACCCAGTGGTTTGCCTGTAGCCTTCTGTTGAGCTTATGGAAGCTTTCTCCCATCTCCTGGCCGATCCCGAAACCATGGCCTCCTTTGGAGAACATATGCAGTTCATAGGGAACTCTCTTTTTGGATAAGGCTGCTGCCATGTTCAGGGAATTGAAGGTCTGGACTATCTTGTCGTCGGATGCCTGTACCATGAATATGGGGACTGTCTTCCTTGTTACATGATAGCACGGGCTGGCCTGCTTCAGGGTTTCCTCATCCGGTTCCGCGGATCCCAGATAAGCTACGGTTCCTCCTATCATAGGGTTGGTTATCCACTTCTGCTCATATTCGAACTGTGACTTGTAATCAAGAAGGGAATAAATAAGGACTGCTGCAAAGGGCTTCAGGTCCTTGCTGTCAGCTCCCAGGGCTTCACTTACGAATTCCTCATGCCAGCGGGTCGCATACAATCCCACCACATTTCCCCCTGCGGAAAAGCCTGTGAGGCATATCCTGTCCGTGTCTATGTTCCATTCCTCTGCCCGCTCCCTGATCTTAAGGACTGCCTTTCCCAGTTCCAGCAGGGTGACAGGGAATCTGCATCCGTATTCACCTGCAGTCATTGCTGCAGAATAATGAAGGACAAATGCCTTATAGCCGGCATTGGCGAATTCTATGGCAGCAGGCTCTCCTTCGCCTCCTGCATCGCAGGTAATGAATCCTCCCCCGGGTACCACTATCATTGCCGGGGACTTGTCCCTGCTGAATACTCCCGGGTCAAAATCCGGAAGTATGGCATCCAGATATACATCTGTTCTGTCATCATATAAATATATCTTTTCCAGTTTCATTTTTAATGCTCCTTGGATGTTAATAATTTAAACACTCAATCTATTGCCCAGGGCAGTGTTACAACCGTATAATCATGTCCCATGGCAGGAATAATTATACCAGTAAGATCTTTCGTTTTAAACTTTATGCTGGAAGTATTTATGCACGGGTGGCACCCGATCTCCTCATCCTTCAATACATCCTCATCGATGACCAGCCTCACCCGGTGCTCCTTATCGTTCATCAGTCCCATGACGGTTACCGATCCCGGGGTAAGGTCCAGGAATGCCTCCAGGAATGCCTCATCTGCAAATGAAAGCCTTGCAATCCCCAGCTCTTTGGAGAGATATTTCGTTTTGAATTTCTTGTTCCCCGGCATCATCAGAAGATAGAATGCCGTCTTCTGTGTATTGCATAAGAAGAGATTCTTGCATATGACAGCGTCCAGGGATTTATCGATTTCCTCACATACCTCCATGGTCATGGCTTCCTCATGGTCGATTCTTTTGTATTCCACTCCCAGACTGTCCAGGAAGTCATAAGTCCTTATTTCCTTCGAAAGCCTGCCCTCCTCTTTTTCCGGACGGCCGTTATGTAATTCCAGCATGTTTTTTCCTTCTGATTTTTATTTTCCTCTGCCTTTTTCCTCGCTTCCCGGTTCCGGGCAGGTCATTCCGGTCGGAACTGCATTAGTGAAGTCTGTCTTCCAGTTTCCATCCGTGCTCATCATGGTATATCATCTGCCTGGTCATCCCGCCGTCTATGCAGATGTTTTCCCCCGTGATGAATCCGGCCTTATCCGAACACAGGAACAGCACCATGTTTGCTATATCCTTCGGATTGCCTACCCGTCCTGCAGGCTGCTGCTTTGCATCAGGACCTTCGTAAATTGTATAATCCGTGTCTATCCACCCCGGGGAGATTGAGTTCACCCTTGCAACGCCTGCCAGGCTCATGGCCATGGCATGTGTCAGTGCGGATATTCCACCTTTGGCAGCGGTATAACTCTCTGTCTCCGGCATGCTCATACGGTCCCTGGATGATGAGATATTCACCACGGACGCCCCATCCGCAAAATGGTTCATGAACAGTTTTGTGAGATAGAATGGAGCAGCAACACCTACCGCCAGGGCGTTCATGAATTCCTCATGGCTGCAGCTGCTTATTCCCTTCATCAAAGGCGCTGCATTATTGACCAGGTAATCCACATGGCCGTGTTTTCCTAATACTTCAGCTGCAAATGCTTCCAGGACTTTGCTGTCACTTATGTCCCCCACAAAGTGATCCCCTTCCCTGATATCTATTATCTCACATACTGCCCCTTCTCTGGCAAACTCTTCCGCAATGCACGCCCCGATGCCGTGGGCTCCGCCGGTAATAACAACTATCTTATCCCTGAATTCCATTATTCAACCTTCCAGACTGGTGATGCAGATATCTTGATGAACACCTGCTCCGTTTAATTGCAGTTTGCATCCGCAATAATCATGTATTAACTGCTATTCCTGGTACAAAGATAATAATTTCACAAATACTTCACATCTGCAACATTTTTTCTTCATAAAAGCAGGTTAATATTCAGACATACAAGACAGAAACATGCGAACCAACAGAAAATAGATTTTTCATAATAAATGAGCGTTCCCCCGCTCATCCTCCCTTTTAAGTTATACGTTTACAAAAAAACCGCTCAGACCGAGCGGTTTTTTTGCAATATCATCAGTTCTTATAGAACCAGTTCAGCTTTGCAAAGAAATCATCAATGATGAATCTTGTATTAACTGTTTTATAAAGCCTTATAAGCTTGCTTTTCTCTGGAAACACATATGTGCCGTCCGGCTGAACATTTGGTGCCGGCACCATATCATATGTCCCACCGTTATGCATCAGCAGAACTCCCAGTGCCGGGGAATCACCCAGTGACCAGCTCTCTCCGTTAGGGAATGCAAGTGCCTTCTCAAACGACGTTTTGTAAGGATCCTCAGGTAAATATGCAGCCATATGTTCAAGTGTCTTTAACGTCTTTTCATACAGATATTTACCGATCTTACCGCAGGGTTCAACATTCTGTTTCAGTTCAAACAGTCCCACCTGGACTGTGGAATATACCTCTTCAGGAATCATCCATACGGAAACTTCACTGTTCATTACATAGTTGAATGCGTCTGCATCGTTCATTGTATTGAACTCGTATCTGCCCTTCGGATACTCTGCTCCGCTGATAACAACAAGCTGTACTCTGTTCTGGATTTCAGGAGCTTCCTTAATAGCTGCTGCTATATTCGTCAGTGCACCCTGGCAAAGTATGAATAAGGGCCTTATATCCTCCCTGCCTGCCTCTTCAATAATAAATCTGCTGCCCTCGGACGGGACATCCGCATTATCAGAACCTCTGAGTACCCTGACATCTTCCTGTCCCATAAGATCGCAGACACGGCAGATCTCTTCATAACTCATTTCCATTGAGCCCGGTATGTGGGCAAACTGTTCCGCAAGTATGGCCCTGACATCTACCTTGCTGCTCATAAGCGCGTGGGCGATCGCATACTGGTCATCACATTCACATCCTGCGTCAGTATCTATTATTACTCTGATTTTCCTGTTTTCCGGAACCTCAAAAGGCATCTTAAGCATGGTCTGTATTTTCCTGTCTTCTATATTATTTTGCGATTGCGTTATCAAGCGTCATACTGCAGTAGAAATCGTTCATTTCCTGTTTTGAAGCATTTTCATTGAATTCAGGGAAGAACTGAAGCATATCCTCTGCAGTTACATAGTATTCTCCTGCCTGATGCTTTGCAAGTATGGATTCCATTACCTGTGCATCAGTCACAGTCCATCTGTTTGTTTCTATTGCGAAGTATCCTTCCTCGCCCTTCATCATATCAGCATGCCCGTTAACAGCATTGATTATCATAGGAACAGCATTGCCGAATATCACTTCCTCACACTCATAAACAATTGCAGCTATAGCTCCTGTTGAAGCAATGCCTGTTAATGAATCTGTAACAGCGCCCACACCTGCGATCTTCATGGTATCAATCTTTCCTGCATCAAGTATAGGCTGATACCATACTTCAACGCCTGAGAAGGATACTGCTACCGCATCATAGTCACCTGAAAGCACCTGACCCATTTTTGCAGCAAAGGAATCTGTTCCCGGCCATCCTGAAACACAGTCATTTTCAGGATCATAAACTATTTCAGCGCCGTTTGCTGCAGCATCTTCAATACCTTTCACAAAGCCGGCCTGACGGTCTGTGAACATCGGGATTCCGAAGTCTGCACCGCCGTTGCAGTAAGCAACATGTTTTGAACCTGATTTAGCAAGGGCTGATGCAAGTTCGTAACCGAGAAGGAAATCTCCGTTGCCTTCAATCTCAGAGCCTGAAACTACAGGAAGGAATCCGCCGAGATAGTATTCATTATCCTTGAATGCTTCATCGAAACCACGTTCTGCTCCCCAGTAATACATACCGAGTCCTGTAACTCTTTCGATAATAGCCTCCATCGAGATATTGTATCCGCCTATATATCCCTTGCATCCTGCGGCTGCAGCTGCATCTGCAAATGCAAATTCCTGCTCAGGATTTTCAATGCTCTCAGAAAACATGAACTGCAGATTGTAATGTTTTGATAAATAGTCAAAATATTCTGAATATCCGATTACTGACTGGTCAGTTGTGTCAGAATAACGGCAGAAGCTGCAGGACCATACTGACGGATCCCGCCAACAGGAAGTCCGA